>JBBKVK010000001.1:0-5952 GCA_037968395.1 Saprospiraceae bacterium
TTTATATTATTTTTACACTTCCCATTTTATATAAGACATTAATTTTAAGATTTAAACTAGATTGTTAGATGACTTCGATTAAGAAATTTATTACCCTATTAATGTTTGCTTTTATAGCAATAGGAGTGCAAGGACAAGACATACACTTTTCTCAATTTTATATGTCTCCCTTGAATTTGAACCCTGCATTGACAGGAGTAAATAACTGTAAGAATAGATTTGTTGCTAATTATAGAAACCAATGGGCATCTGTATTAGGAGCTAACGCTTATAACACATATTCTGCTTCATATGATCAGAAAAGTCCAGTAGGAAGAGATGATTATTTTGGAATAGGTGGTACTCTTTGGGGTGATGTAGCAGGAGCTTCACGATTTGGAACTACTCAAGGTAGACTGTCAGCATCTTACAGTAAAAAGATTGGTGGATACAGACAGAAAGCGAGTTACATCGTAATTGGAGCTGATGCTGGAGTTACACAAAGAAGAATCAGTGATACTGACCTAAGATGGCCAAGTCAAATTGACGGAAACGGTTTTGATCCTACTAAAAGTTCTTTAGAAGATCCATTTGATCAAGACTTTTTATATGCTGATATCTCTGCAGGTATATTATACTTTAGTGTATTGGATAAATATACCAACTTCTACATTGGTGCAGCATTACACCATTTAAATCAACCAGATGTTTCATTTTTAAATCAAAATGTAACCTTATACAGCAGAACAACTGTGCATGCAGGTGGACAATTTGTAATGAAACCTAAAATTTCACTTCTTCCTTTTGCTGTGTTTATGGCTCAAGGGCCGCATAGAGAGTTTAATGGTGGTGCAAGTGTTAGATTTGCACTAGGACCAAGCAGAACATCTAACCAATCTTGGCAAGTAGGTGCTTGGTATAGACTAGGTACTGCTGATAATAATGGAACTGTTGATACAGGTGTAGATTTACACTCAGATGCTGTTATTTTCTCAACTAGATTTAATTATGAGCAATTTGGCATTGGATTTAGTTATGATGTAAATGTAAGTGAATTATCTTCTGCTGGATCAGCTAACGGAGCATTTGAGTTCTCAATGACATATGATATTTGTGGACCAGAAAATAGGGGAGTGTACTGTCCAAGATTCTAATACTTCAAAAAATAAACCAAATAATGGTTTGATCGATAAATAAAGGGCTTTGGTATAAATCAAAGCCCTTTTCTTTTTGATTGGAAAACTAATTAGGACTTAAAAGCCTTTAGTCTATATAAATAACAATTCATGAAAGGTAGAGCTTTCTTTCTATTCATATTTTTTGGTCTCTTTATTCTATTAGAGCTATACACTTATAATGGTCTTAGATCACTTATTAACGATGTGAAGTATCAACGGATATTTACAATAGGTTTTATTCTTCAGTCTTTATTTGTTGTATTTGCATACTATAGTTTGTACAATGGTACGCAAAGTGGAGATGTAGTCAGATCAGCAAATGTCAATTTCATGATTGGAGTTGTCTTTACGTCTTTCATTACTAAATTGGTATTTTGTAGTCTTATGCTTTTTCAAGATGGAGGAAGAGGTATTATGGGACTTATTAATTATGGCAAGCAAGTCTTTGGCTCAGAAGATTTTATAGGTAAAACTATACCTGATAGAAGAAATTTTCTTACCACTGGAGCCACACTCATAGCTGCTATCCCATTTACAACGTTGTTATACGGGTTATCTAAGGGCAAGTACAAATATACTATCAAAAACATTGGGCTTTCTTTTGTGGACTTACCAAAAGCTTTTGACGGCATAAAGATTGTTCAAATATCGGATATACATGCTGGAAGTTTTGACGATAAAGTTGCAGTGATGAAAGGGATTAAAATGATAAATGAGACAAAGCCAGACCTCATTTTATTCACTGGAGATTTGGTGAATTCTGACAAAAACGAGATAGATCCCTATATTGATATTTTCTCCAAATTAGAAGCTAAACATGGTAAATATGCTGTACTAGGCAATCATGATTATTATGGGATTAGAGCACAAAGGGATTCGGCAGATTACAATGAATATTTCAAAGAATTTGGCACCAAATTCAAAGACTTAGGCTTTGATTTGTTGAAAAATGAAAACAGGAAAATCGAAATTGATGGTGAACATATCTCCCTATTGGGGGTCGAAAACTGGGGAGCTGGTAGATATTTTCAAAAATATGGAGATTTAGACAAATCATTAGAGGGATTGGATCCAGATGCCTTTAAAATATTAATGAGTCACGATCCTACGCATTGGGACGAAAAAGTTGTCTCTCATGCTGCAAATATACAGCTTACTTTAAGTGGGCATACCCATGGAATGCAATTTGGTATTGACGTACCTTGGATTAAATGGAGTCCTGTACAATACAGATACAAAAGATGGAGTGGATTATACGAAGATGCAAAGCAATTCCTTTATGTCAACAGAGGCTTTGGTTTCTTAGGTTTTCCTGGTCGAATAGGTATGTGGCCTGAGATCACAGTAATCGAGTTAAGTAGGGAGGTGGTGTGATATAACATACCCATTCAAATCTTTAATTCTACTACGGTTCCAGCTGCTTTTCCTTGATCATCAAAAATAGTATTTATCGTAAAACTTTTGTTATCATTTTTTATTTTCTGGTTATAAGTGATTCGATCTCTTACATTAGATAGTCCAACAGACTTGTGAAATTGGTCTTTCTCATTATTGTTATGTATCCCAGGACCATTATCTTTTATTCTGATTACAATTCCTTTATAATTAGATTTTGATATATCAATTTCTATTAAACCTGGATCATCAGTCTTATCCATGGCATGAATGACTGCGTTTTCAACAATAGGTTGAATTAAAAGAGGTTGGATTTTTACTTTTTTCACATCAATGTGGTCTGAAATTGTTATTTTAAATTTAAATTTTTCCTTAAACCTCATTTGCTCTAACTCAAGATAATTCGTTAATAACGTTATTTCATCTAATAGTGTAATGTGTCCTTCTTTTGATGCATCTAACACTTTTCTTATCAATCTTGAAAACATAGATAAATAATTAGCCGCTTTCTCTTTCTCATTTGTTAAAATGTACTTCTGAATAGAATTTAGGCAGTTAAAGATAAAATGAGGGTTCATTTGAGATTGTAAAGCAGCAACTTCCAAACTTTTTATATGTTGTTGCATGTTAAACTGATCTCTAATTCTTCTTATTCTAGCTTTATAAAGTGCAAAAAAGACAAATATTAAACCTACAGAACATGCTACCAAAAAATCTACTTTTTTGTAATAGGGCTTGAGAATTGTAAAACTGGAAGTAACAGATTTTGACCATATTCCAAATTCATTTAAAGCTTGTAATTCAAATGAATAAGTAGCTGAAGGTAAATTGAGTAAATTTACTTTTCTTTCATTCGTCATATTCCATTTCGCTTTTGGATTTATCCTATATCTATATTTAATTTTACCGCTTTGTTTAAAATTGATAGATTTATAAGAGATGATTATATCATTCTCATTGTATTTAAATTTTGTTCCACTTTTATTTGTTTGCAGACTAATAATGTCCATTATATAGGGAGGCGTATCTTTGGATGGTCCATTAATATCATTAAAAGAGAGAGTTGTAAGCCCTTTGAAGCTAGCAGTGTAGATTAGACTATCAATAATAATCCAATCATTTACACTATTTGAAGCAAGACCTTGTTGAGCGGTGATTTTTGTATGCATACCATTAGGTTTAATTTGATACAGGCCTGCATTTGTACTTACCCAAATATCACCACAATTCTCTTTGATCTTAACGACCATTAAACCCGACAACTCTTGAGCAAAACCTTCTATAATTTCGCATTCTTTAATCTTAAGAATCCCTTGTCCTTTAGTGCCTAAAATAATGCTAGAATCAGGTAAAGCGATGATACTTTCTACTCTCGCAGAAAGTCTTTTATCAGCATTGAATTTGAGTAAATCTTCAGTTTTTAAATGAAAAAGTCCATCTGCCCGTCCAACCCAAATTTCGCCATTTTGGTCTAAAACGGATGAAAACACTCTATTATAACCATCGTCTGAACTTTTATATTTCCAACTTTCTTTAAGCATTTTATGAGTTTGCTTATCAATCATGCCAAATCCGAAAAATGCATTGATCATCAACGTTTTACCATCAGGGTTTAGACCTATACCATTCAAATTAGATATTGGTAAAAAATGATCTTTATACGCTTTTGTAAATTTGTTTTTTGTTGTATTGTATATAAAAGTCCCAGAGCTAGTACCGCATAAGAGGTTTTGATCATCCAATGTTTGCATACTATAAATTCCATAATTGGCATTAATCAGATTAACTAATTTTCTGCTTTTTACATTGTATAAAAATAAACCTTTATTCTCAGTGCCAATATAAATCTCTTCAGAGCTCTTTTTACTCAAGGAAAGAATATTTATGTATAAGTTTTGTGGAGTATCATTAAAAAATGTGGTAGAAGTCCTAAAATAATAAATGCCTTTATTAAGTGTCGCAAGCCAGCACCCTCCTTGTTTATCTTCAAATATGTCAGAAATAGTAGACTCATTAAGTAGTGATTGATAATTTTTTTTTATAATAGATTGGTAGCTATTATACACTCTCACTCCATGATCATTATTTATATGGAAAATGATCTTATTCTTAAACGTTGTAATATCTAGGATATCATCCATTCGTGAATAATGTATTACTCTACCTTCCTTAAAAACATACAAGTAATTATTGTAATACAACAAATCTATACCACTTTCTAATGTTATAAATTTCGTAATTACTCCTTGATAGGTAACGTCAATTTTAGGTAACTCAATGGATAACTCATAGCCACTGATATTATACACGTGAAGCCTTTTTTTTGGTTTGCCTATTTCATCTTTATTTATATAATTGAAGGGAATATTTTGATCTGCAATTTTTAGTACTCCTATGTTTTCTTCGGGTAAGATATTCAATTTATGGCTTCCATCTGGATTAATCTGAAGCAATCCTTTATTTGTTAAACCATAATATAGCGTGTCATTTTTAAACCTAAAATTTTCTGAAATAAAATCCCAATTATCTATTATTATTTTGTTATATTTATATGGATATATAGAGTCACCGTACAAGTCTTTATAAAACAATTTCCCTGATAATGTTTGAAAATATATTCTACCTTTAGAGGTAGATTGCATGCTAAAAATAGTCAGATCGGTAAGTCCATCATTGAGATTATAGTTCTTAAAAACATACCCATCATAAGCTGTCACTCCATTATCAGTGGCAAACCATATGATATCATCAATATTCTGTATTATATCGTAAACTTGATTGCTCGGCAGACCATCATAAGTAGTGTAATTGGTGTACGATTGGCTATTAGAAGTATAATTAAGAAATATACAAAATAATATAATGAATACTCTCATCTATGCAAGAAAGTCTAATAACATCTCTTTTTTTCTTCTAGAGACAGGCACTTTACATCCGTCAACCATTATTATATAACCTCCATCTTCTTTAATGAAGGACCTTAAATGATTTAGATTTACTAGATGTGAATTGTGAACCCTTAAAAAGATAGCATCATCGAGCATTTCTTCAACTTCTTTTAAATATTTACTAATAATGTATCTTTCTTTATTTTTGGTATAAAAAAAGGAATAATTACCTTCTGACTCTACCCGTATTATGTCATTTGGGTCTAATATATGAATGGAGTCTATGGTATGTAATTTTATTTTTTTGGAAGTATTATTCTTATTTGATATTACTGTGGGTTCTATGATCATCTTGTTTACTTTATAAACAGCAGCTTTAAATTCTTCTATATCTATTGGTTTTAATAAATAGCCTGTGACGTTGTAGTCAAAAGCTTGGATAGAATATTGACTATAAGCAGTAACCATAATTGTAAAAAAGTCAAAATAATTAGTTTGATGTAGAATTTTGA
>JBBKVK010000002.1:0-3297 GCA_037968395.1 Saprospiraceae bacterium
AAATTGCCTACTGAATACATCAGATAATTGACAAACTGTACCTTTTACTTTCATTTCAAATTGGGCATATAAATTTTGCTTTAAAAGAGTGCATCCCAGAATCGAATCCAAGATGCACTTTTTAAATAATTTACTGATGCATTAGGCAGATTATACGTTAATGTCCAATACTTCTATAGTGTTTTATGCATTGTCAAAAAAAACTACTCTATTGGTGCCATTGTCACAGTGTAGTTCATTATAAAATTAATGGGTGCAGTACTAAAATTAAAGCTTGGTGTGGGAGATGTCTTTATCGGTACGCCATTGATTGCGAATCCATTTACAGTCGAAGGCCCCCTGTCAGGACTTGCCAATACAACTGTCTTTTCATCCGCTGATAGATTAGTTGGATTTTTTGTGCCCAAAATACGGTTTCTACTTGCCCCTGTGTAGATTACGAAAATTATATATTCAGTATTAGCCTTTAGTGTACGCACTGCTCTAGGCCCATCAAAGCGAAATGTAAAACTAGGGCTCTGCAATTTTGTTTGTGTTACAAAAGTCATATTGCCTGGGCTAGTAACTTCATAAAAACTAGCATATGTGTAACCACCTGTAGTCCCGGTGAACCATGGCAAATCTTCAAGCTTTATAGATTCTAGTAATCCCCGTCGATTCGTTTTGAAAATTTGCCCATACATCTGATAAGCAGATAAGTATAAACTATCAGTTCCATATGTCCGAGAATACGTGAACATAGTTTTACAATCATCATCCGCCATATCAGTCAGACCATCACAATCATCATCTATAGAATTTTCGCAATTTTCATATGCTAAGGGATTGATCAGGACAGAGGAGTCATTACAATCTAATTTATTAGAGGCATAGCCAATCAGTGGAACACAGCTCAATTTTACACTATCTTTGTTTCCAAACTTATCCTTGTCAAAATCCTTGTACCACTTTGTAGGAATACATTGGTCATTTGAAAAATAAGCCTTTCCGTCATTGCCAACTGTAAGTATAAGAGAGGCATTATTGGTTCCCCACGTACCGAATTTTAAAAATCCTATTCTGCTGTCAACATAATGCGAAGGCCAACTTCCAGGTCCTTTATACATATCGCTCCCACCATTTCCCATCCATATATTGTCTTTGTCTACGCCCCAAATACTATAACCAAAATTACGTGATGAGACTTTTTGTTGTGACCACGTGCCATCAAAATAATGAATACTGCCATCAAATGCCACGGCCCAAATATTATTTTCATCAGATCCCCAAATTCCCATAAGCAATTTGACTGTTCCAGATGTCTCGGTTACCCAATCCGAGCCATTAAATTTTAGGATGGTTCCATCACCTCCTACAGCCCAAATTCCGTTATGGCTATATCCCCAAATTCCCCTTAGACTAGTTGCTGTTCCAGATGTCTGGGTCACCCAGTCAGAGCCATCAAATTTTAGGATAGTTCCACCATCTCCTACAGCAAGAACATCTCCTGTATCAGCACCCCACACATCACGTAATAGTCTTGTTGTACCTGATGTCTGAGTCTGCCAAAATCTACCATTATAATATAAGATGGTTCCACCATCTCCTACAGCCCAGATATCGTCTTCATTATCGCCCCAAATACCATAGAGATTACTTGTTGTTCCCGATCTATGTTGTTGCCAACGGATTCCATTAAAATTCAGAATTGTTCCATTATTCCCAACTACCCAGATATTGTCTTCATCAGTGCCCCAAGTATCATTAAGGTCTTCCTTTGTACCAGTATTTGTTCTGTACCAGGTCTGTCCAAAGCCTGCTGTAGGCAACAAGAAGAAAACCAAAACAAGAAGACAGAGACACCGCGAAATTGTGGTTGAAATTGAAAAAGATAAAAATAGTTTCATGATTAATTAGTTTAGTGGTTAATAATTTATAGAGTAAAGATGGATAACTCATAAAGACTAAATCCGTCAATCTTGTAGCTTAATCCGTCAAAATGGAGGGGAAGGGCTGTTTTCATAATTAAACGATTGAATGATTGAAAGTACAGCATCAGTTTTATGTGTCAAAGATAGACTGTTCATTAAAGTGTGTCTACTAACTTTGATAGATGAAAAATAAAAAGGACTTACCAGATCAAGATTCTGATCTGTACAAAAGGATGAAAAGTCATCTCTATTCAAAAGGGAAGCTATTAGGAGAAGATAGTCCATTTAGTGAGCTATTGCAGACTATGGTTAACAAGATGTTAGATGGCGAAATGGATAGTTTCATGTCAAAAGAGCATGAATCCAAGAAGGTAAATAAACGAAATGATAAATTGACTAAACAAGTTCTTTCAGATATTGAGCCGCTGTTTGTTGAAACGCCACGAGATAGGAATGGAGAATTTGAACCACAGTTAATAGAGAAGCGGCAAAGAGAATTATCAAGTGGATTGGACGATCAAATCATAGCTTTGAATACACAAGGTAATTCGATAGAAGATGTAAGAAGGTTATTAATGAAGACCTATGGGGTAGATATATCCTCTGGTAAAATATCCCAGATTACATATAAAGTATTACCTGTTATACGAGATTGGCAGGAACGACCGCTTAAGCCATTTTATCCAGTATTATACCTGGATGCAATTCATTTTAAGGTTCGCTATGAAGGTAAATATGAAACTAGAGCCTTCTATACTGTTTACTCCGTTGATTGGGAAGGACAGCGCGATCTTCTAGGGATGTATATGCAAAGTTCTGAAGGAATTTCGCCGTTATTTACAAACACAAAGTTTTCTACTTCAAGCAGTTGTTAACATTTTATTGTAAGATTGTTTAGTCAATAATTTAGATATTTGCATTGTAATTAAAAATCAGTTTTTGTGAAGTATATTTCTTTATTCATTACCTTCTTTTTTGCAACTGCCCTATTTGCCCAATCCGATGACTTTAAGATCACGGGAACAGTAAAAGAAGTTAAAAGCGACCAACCAGTTGATTATGCTACAGTAGTAGTTTATGACTTAAGTGACAATAAGATGTTGACAGGCACCACTACAGAGAATGGTGGTTCATTCGAACTTTACACCAACACAACAAATGTGTATATTGAGGTAAGTTTTATAGGGTTTAATGTTAAGAAACTTAACGACTTGGTATTTAAAAATGACGTTTTAAAGCTTGGGACTATTTACCTAGAAGAGGACTCAAAGACTCTTGACGAAGTAATCGTTACTTCAGAAAAATCAACGGTAGAATTTAAGCTTGATAAGCGAGTATTTAATGTTGGGTCTGATTTAAGTAGCAAAGGTGCTAGTGCTTTAGAAGT
>JBBKVK010000003.1:0-12483 GCA_037968395.1 Saprospiraceae bacterium
AAATAAAGCTATTGATCTCATGATTAGTAAATTTTAATATTAATAAATAGAGTTCGTATTGTTATTAAACAATTTGCATCCCATTCTCTGGGTTTATATTCCAATTTTTTAGTTCTTCAAAAAACCATGTTATTCTTTCACTCACGTTGTACGTTGATGTATTAGTGTTGTGAGTTGAGTATGATTTATTTGAGTTTGTATATTTCATTTTATTTAGTTTTTATTTTGTTTGATAAGCATTATTACTAATATTAATGCTAATAGTGTGCCAGTATTATAAAAGTCTATAAATCAGTTAAATATGTAACAGTATAGAATTTTAATTTGATGATATATAGTCAATTGATTAAATTTAAGAACTTATAAAATCATGATAATAGGGCTATACTAACATTGATAAACCAGCTAAAAACGTACTAATCATTAAATGGATCCGAACTTTAAATGAGTTCAAGTTCTTTTATTGTTTAATGAAAAACTTAACTTAGCCATATGTTAGATAAGATTAGAAATAAAACGAGAATTGTACTTAGGTTAGTTACCTCAAGTATTGCTTTCTACCCTACATTGATCTTTTGTTCCTTTTTATTACTTGCGTTTGTAATACTTTCTATTGAGGACAATAAAATGACTCACTTTTTATTAGATAATGCTCCTTATTTGGTTATTAATAATGCAGATACAGCTAGGTCGATACTTTCTACTTTAATTGGAGGCTTAATTTCTTTGATGGTATTTAGTTTTTCAATGGTAATGGTTTTACTAAACCAAGCCAGTTCAAACTTTTCGCCAAGACTGTTGCCAGGATTAATCTCAGACAAAAGAAATCAAGTAGTCCTTGGTACCTACCTAGGTACAATTCTCTACAACATATTGGTCTTAATTAGTATTTTACCAGATGGTGACAAATATACATTAAACGGATTTTCAGTTTTACTTGGGATAGTATTAGGGATGATGTGTCTTGTGTTTTTCATCTTTTTTGTACATGGTATCAGTACCAATATACAAATAAACAATATCCTCGACAACATATATAAAGATTCTAAAAACAGATTAGAAGTATTGATAAATAAAGAGAGAGAGGAAGCAGAACCAATTTTCAAAACTGATTCTGGTTGGCATACCATATTAGCTCACAATGCAGGTTACTATCAAGGAATTAATCTAAAAAGATTAAAAGGCTATGCCGATGAGCATAAACTAAATATTAAAATATTCCCTTATGTTGGTGAGTATATTTTGCCTAACAAACTTATAGCGAAGGTAGATCGCCAAATTAGTGATGAAGAAAAGGAAAGTTTTAAATCTCATTTGATTTACTCAACAAATATTGATATCAATGAAAATTATGTGCTAGGGTTTAAACAAATTACTGAAGTCGGTGTAAAGGCTATGTCTCCTGGTATAAATGACCCTGGTACCGCATTGCTGACACTAGATTATCTCACAGAGCTATTTGCACTAAGAATGCAAATAAGCGATAAAGAGATTTACAAAAGTAAAAATGAAGATTATACTATTGACGTTAGAGTTATTGATTTTAGTAACTTGATATATCAATCTTTGGCATCGTATCGACAGTACTGCAAACACGATGTAATACTTATGGAAAAGTTAGCTAATTTACTCTGTTATCTTATACAACAGCCAAGTAAGCGAGATCAATACTATGAAGTAATAACCCATCAAGCCAAAGTATTAAGAGAGGATTTTAACTCAAACATTACCAACTCTGAGGATCGTAACAAAATAGATCAGATACTTTTAGTACATTTTCCACGTTAATGATTTAATATATAAAGTTTGATAGTTTCCATCCAAAGATAAGTAAGATAAGCCATTAAAAAACTTCGAACAATTAACATATCTTTGGAGTATGTTTCAAAATGATAACATTCTAACAACATTAGTAAAATTTGAATAAGAAGATAGTTAAAAAACTTCTAGTGGTCATTGGAGTAATACTATTCCTATTATTAATCGTATTACTATCATTAAAGACTTCCTATGTCCAAAATAGGATAAAATCAAGTATACTAAATATTTTGTCAGAGCAGTACAGAGCTGATTTTAGTATTGGTAAGATTTATGTGAGTGGTCTAGATGAAGCCGAATTATATGACATACTATTTCGTGATCAGCTTGGTGATACATTATTATATGCAAAGTCCTTGCATGTAGATATTGGAATATTTAGTTTATTAGGTAACCAAATTTGGATTGATCAAGTAGAATTAACGGATGCAAGAAGTAAAATTTACAATATAGGTCAAGATTCAATGAACTTCACCTTTCTCCTTCCAGAAAAAGATAGTACAAATTTTAAGAAACCTTCTTCTTGGGAGTTTGGAGTTTCAGATATAATTTTAAACAATCCAAATGTTTATTATAGGACACCAACGCAGCAATTGGATATTTCTGATGAAAAACTCTTTATTAGTTTTAAAACATTTGATCTTGAAAATAAGAACTTAGCCCTTTCAATCTTAGAGTCTAAAAATTTAAATTTAACAGCTAGGACTTTATCTGTAAACGACGACCCTTCTTCATTTACATTACCTAATTTGGATTGGAAGTTTTCAGCCGAAGAAATGCTGATCAATAAAAGTACTATCACTTCTTTCGATCTTACAGATTCGATCTTCCTAAATAATTTAACATTAAAAATCGATGACACCGAGTTTATTAAAGGCAAAGCTATCACTAGTTTAAAGAATTTGAGTGTTAACTATAATCAATTAGTTACTATCCAGAATGCCAAAGGATTAATCTCTTTAGATTCAACTATTTTATTGTTAAAAGATGTAGATATAAAGACTGAATCGGATAATGTTTCAATACAAAAAGCAACTTTCAACCTTATTAGCAATGAACTACTAAGTGAATTTGTTTCTCTTGATTTAAGTTATCCTACAATTCAACTTTTGGATCGCTTTATTCCTAAAAACGTTAAGATTCAGAAAAACACACCTATAAAACTTGATGCAAAAACCTTAAACTACAGCGTATCTAATCTCGCCATTTTAGAAATAGATTTGGCCTACGGCAAAGTGGTCCAAACATCAGGAAATGTTTTGATTGAAAACCTGAACAAAGTTAATAAGATATTCAATATTGATATTAAATCTTTAAAATCTACTTTATCAGCTTTAGACGATGTTTTGGTTGATGTAGAGATCCCAGAAAATTTTCAAATCTATAATTCAGTAAATCTTAAAATTAGAGCAATTGGCACTCATGAGGATTTAATAATTGATAATCTTGACCTTAAAGTCGATGATGATATTGCGTTAAAATTGGTAGGTAAAATACGGAATGCTGCAGTCAAAGATGCTCTTGAATTTGACGTTAATATTCTGAACCTACAAGCAAAGGTAGATAGGTTGCCTATACCTCCAAATAACCAATTAGCCTTAGATAGTCTGGGTAATATTAACTTTAAAGGAAACCTCAAAGGAAACCTTAGAAAGGTAGCTATTTTTGGAGACCTAAAGACTAATCTTGGTAGTCTTGCTTCCGAAATAACGTTGTTGATTCCTGATAGTCTGGCAAATCTTGGATATAAGGGAAACCTACAATTGAAAGATTTCCAATTAGGAAAATTTCTTAAAAATGATACTATTGGTGCCTTATCTTTTAACTTAAATCTTGATGGGAAAGGTACTGCACTAGCTACAATCAACACACTGATAAATGGTAAAATTACAAAATTAAACTATCAAGGATACACATATAATGACATCGTTTTGGATGCTAAAATATCTGATAGTACGATAGATGGAAAAGTGAAGTTGAATGATAAAAATGTAAAGTTTGATTATAATGGTAAAATAATACTAAAAGATGAATTTACGATTTTCAATTTTGACTTAAGGCTTGACACAATAAATACAAATGAACTAGGATTGATGGATCGCCCAATCAATGCAAGTGGTTTGGTGCATTCAGAATTTCAAATCCCTATCTCACCACAGAAGCCAAGTATACTCAAGGTGAAAAATCTAAATATGAGTAATGCCTCGCAAACATTTCATTCTGATTCATTGGTGATTACTGGCACCAAGAACCTAGATACAGTATCTCTTGACTTAAGGAGTAGTTTTGGAAATATTGACATTGATGGTGTTTTTCAGTTAAAAGATTTACCTACTGCTTTTGAAGCATTTATGGCACATCACTGGCCACAAGATAGTTTGACTCCAGCCAAAGAATTTATATCAAAAGATATTGCAATAAGAGCTCAAATATACACTTTACAACCGCTCGCAGTTTTTCTTCAGGATTCATTTCTACAAGCTGGAAATATGACGGTTGACATAAAAGCTTCCTTCGTCGATTTTATTGTAAATGGCAATGTAACCATAGATAGTTTGATACACAATGAAGTAATGGTTGAGCAACTAATCGCCAAAATAAGCACAAAAAGTGAGGCAATAAAACTTGATATTAAATCCAAAAATAACACCATCAAGGGCCAGCAAATTGACCTTATCGCACTAAAAAACAAGTTAGTGAATGGTGAAGTTGCTTCGCAGTTTTTAGCGAGAGATGGAGATGATGTCCCAAGGCTTAAATTTGACTTTTATACTAATAAAGAAGCAGATTTCATTAATATCTCGCTTAAAGACAGTTTCGTTCTCAATCAACAAAACTGGTTGATAGATGGAGACAATTCAATAAAAATTTATCCTGATTGGATATTCATCGATAAGCTCGCTATTACGGATAATAATGAATATATGACCGTCCAAAGTATAGGAGAAGGTGGGAAAGATATTAATGTTGATTTCAAAAATTTCAATATTGCGCAATTTACAACATTATTAAAGATGGAACCATCAAAGTTTAAAGGAGAGGTTAATGGAAATTTGGATATAAAAGATGCTTTTGCTGATATGTACTTTATCACCAACCTTAAGGTGGACAATATGACTTATGACACCACCTCGGTAGGTGTTTTGAATCTTAATGCAGATGCAAATCCCAAAACAAAAATAGTGACAACTAATGTGTCATTACAGGGTCCAATAAATGATGTTGTTGGTGGTGGTACTTACAATATTGAGACCAAAATAGCAGACTTTAAAGTGAATATTAAGACATTGGATATGTTGATTCTAAACCCGTTCCTATCATCAATAATGGTAGATAGTAAAGGTAAATTATCTGGAACAGCAAGCCTTAAAGGTATTATTACCAAACCAAATTTAACTGGTTCAATAAAGTTTGATGATGTAACTACTACAATTGTAGCCAATAACTCGAGGTATAATATTGATGACCACATCATCACGTTTAATTCTAATTCTATTGATATTGGCAGTTTGAAAATCAAAGATACTGAAGGAAATTCAACAACGCTTTCTGGAAAGATTTATCACACTTTTTTAGAAGATATCAAACTTGATATCAAAATGAACTCGGATAAATTTACCTTTTTGAATACGACGTCAGGAGAGAATCCTGTGTTTTTTGGAAAAGTTGTTCTTGATGCAAATGCAACAATTAAAGGCCCGTATAATGAATTGGATGTTGAAGTTGTGGCTAAAACACTGGAAAATTCAGCTATAACTCTTTCCCCATTTGCAGGTGAAAATGTAAAAATAGAAGAGCAATTCATCACTTATGGTAAGCCTCAAGATTTTAATGACCTTACAAATGAATATTTACTTAAACTGAATAGGCAATTTCCTTTTAACGTAAACCTTTTAGTTGATGCTACAAAAGATGCAAAATTTACATTTGTGATTGACCCCATTTCTGGTGATAAGATTGAAGCTACAGGGAATGGAGATCTTAATGTAAAATTAAAACCCGATGGCAACCAAGAAATCTATGGTGTTTATACAGTTGGTGAAGGGTTTTATGATTTTTCTTATGGTGATTTTGTGTCAAAAAAGTTTGAAGTTAAGCCTGGTGGTACCGTTCGTTTTAATGGTAATCCATTGAACGCTATTTTGGATATAGATGCGGTATATAATGTATACACAACTACCTATGAATTGGTTAAAAATGAAATCTCAATTAGTGAGGCAGAAGTATCAGCAGCTAAAAAAAGGACAAATGTAAAAGTGTATTTATCTTTAAAAGGCACCCTAGAAAACCCAAATATTACCCTAGATATAGAAGTACCTGAATTGCAGTCATCAAACTTAGTGTCTGCTATGGATAGAAAACTAAAAGAGCTCCGAAACAATCCTAATGAACTCAATAATCAGGTGTTTGGACTTTTGATATTCGATAGCTTTATACTATCAGATAATGCTTCTAGTGGTTTTGATAATTTGGGGAGTAATATCGCACTGAGTAGTATATCTAATTTGGTATCTAGTCAACTAAATCGTTTGGCGAGTAATGTCATTAAGGGTGTAGATATCAATGTGAATGTTAATTCTTATGAATCGGGATACATTAATAACGGAGCTGGAGGTAATGTTACAGAGCTCGGTGTACAGGTGAGTAAACAGTTGTTCAACGAAAGATTAAGTTTGTCAGCTGGAGGCAATTTTGACATAGCTCAAGGAGCATCTAGTGGCGGATACTCATCATTTATTGGTGATTTTGTATTAAAATATAAGTTAACCGACGACGGACGATATCAAATAAGGGTGTTTTCTAAAGCAGACTACGACAGATTACTCAATGCAAATACAAATAGAAATGGTGTGAGTATATTTTTTAACCAATCTTTTGATTCTAAGATAAATGATAAGAAGTAAGATTCAAATCTACATATTGGTAAGTTTTCTTCTTATTGGATTAGGAACAAGTTGTAGCCTTACAAAGGGACTTGATGATAAAGATATGCTTTATATGGGAGCAGAGATCAAGATAAAGGATAAGTCGAATGCTCAATCGGTTGATAACTTTTCAGAGATAAAGTCTACTGCCCCAACTTTGAGTACTAAACCAGGATTGGGAAATATTTATATTGGAATTTATAATATATTTAATAAAACTGAAGACACAGGATTTAAACATTGGGTGAAATACAAATTGGGTAATAAGCCAATCGTATTTGAATATCAGTATGTTCAAAATACAGAAGCAAAACTCAAGTATTATTTAAATGGAAAAGGGTTTTTCTCTCATGAAGTGAGTTGTGATACGTCAAGTTCTGGAAGAAAAATTTATCTTACTTGTGATGTCGAACTAAATGAACGATATAAAATAGATAGTATAATTTTCCCAGTAGATTCCACCTATTTATCCCTGAAATTAGATAAAAAACAGAAGAGTGCAATTTTAAAAGAAGGGGCATACTATGATAGAGAGCGATTAGATTATGAACGTATGAGGATTACCCAACTTGCAGGTGATATGGGTTATGCAGAATTTGGGAATGAAAATGTATTCTATTATGTAGATACGGCTAAAGGCAATTACACCTTAGATCTATACTCAAAAATAATCACTCCTACCGATTCAACAAATCACAATAGGTACATTTTAGATTCTATCAATATTTTCACTAATTATACGCTAAATGACACATTAAAATCTAATCTTTATAAAAAAGCAATATCACCTTCGATAACTATTTATGAATACGACCACTATTTGAATTATCGATTGATAGAGCATGTACTCTTAGAAAAAACAGATACATTTTATCACCGGAGCAATGAAAAAAAGACTATAAATAGGTTACAAGATTTAGGACTCTTTAGATATATTAATATAGAAAACCGCCCAAATCCAAATGGTGACAAAGGGCATATTATTCAAAATATCTACCTCACACCCGAAAAAATGCAAAATATCTCTACAGAATTTGAGCTAAACAATAGGTCTGGCAATTTTCTAGGAATGGGAGCTTCTATTAGATACAATCATAAGAATATATTTAGACATGCTGAGCAGTTCAACGCATCTATGAGTGGGCAAATTGAGACGCAAATTGGCGATGGAGCCACAATCATTAATTCTTCAGACTTGACAGGGAGCATGGAGGTTTTATTTCCTAGAGTCATCGTGCCATTTATCAATATAAAAGAAGGTAAAACATATATACCTAAGACTTCGCTAAAAGCCAATTATACTTATCAACGAAGATCGCAATACTACACTCTGAATAGTGCAACTGGAAAGTTTGGATACATTTGGCGACAAACGAGTAGAAAATTTCACGAATTTTACCCATTGGTAATTAATCAGGTGAGTGTTGGAAATAAAACTATTGAATTTCAAGAATTGTTAGATCAAGATTTGAGATTGAAAAGGTCATTTGAGAATACCTTGATTGCTGGATTACAGTACAACTATACGTATTCAGATCAGCTAAATTCTTCTGATAGAAGTCACTTCTATTTTAAAAATGAACTAGAATCTAGTGGAAACCTTATTAACGTAATTAAAGGTGGAAATACGATAAATCCTGAGAAAATAGCTGGAATAAACTATGCTCAATTCATTAAAAATACCATTGATATCAGGAAATATTTTCCACTAAAAAACTCTGACATTGCTGCTAGGCTTCTTGTTGGTTCTGCTTTTTCCTATGGCAACAGTTCAGAGCTCCCATATATAAAACAGTATGTAATTGGAGGGTCTAATAGTGTGCGAGCATTTAGACTTAGAGGCCTAGGCCCCGGTTCGTATGTGGCTGATAGTACTGGGACCGATTCTTTTACTTCACAGTTTGTAGATCAAACAGGAGATTTAAAATTGGAGATGAATGTAGAGTATAGATTTCCAATATTTCGATTTTTAAAGGGAGCTGTATTTGCAGATGCAGGTAATGTCTGGCTAATTAACAACACTGAACGACCTGAAGGGAATTTTAAGTTTAACAGTTTCTATAAAGAGTTGGGTGTAGGCACAGGACTTGGTATAAGATTGGATTTTAATTTCTTTCTAATAAGAATGGACATAGCGTTTCCGCTCCGTGCCCCTTTCAAAACCACGGGATTTGATTGGATTGTTAGTGACATCAATCCACTTAGCAAATCTTGGAGAAGCGAAAATCTGCGTTATAATTTGGGTATTGGATATCCTTTTTAATTTTTGAAAGATTAGTAATGTTAGAGATTGATAGTTGTAAAGATTTCAAATTTTTTCAATCTCAGCAATAATCAATTTCGTTTATAGGCTACGCCTTTGTGTACAGGGTCTTCGACCACTTGTTTAATCGTTTAGGAAAACCGTTGATTCGTAAATGTCTACAAAAGTTATATATCAATTATCAATTTTTTTCAATCTCTCCAAACTTTTCAATTTCATCCTAGAGCTAAAACCAACAAGTCCGTAGTAAAACGGAGGAACTGTTGAGGTTAGCTGGCGGCCCATGGAGGTAAAACTAAGGAACTAGCTTTTTAGTAAAAAATAATCAATTATCAATTTTTCAAATCTATTAATTTTTTCCAATTTCTACCAAAATCGAACAAATTTAAAAATAGATTAGTTTGATTTATATAAACAACATTTACTAACTCAAAAAATTAAAATTATGATACGTTGGGTACTAACATTTGTGGTAATTGCATTAATCGCTGGGGTTTTAGGATTCGGAGGCATCGCTGGTGCAGCGGCTGGGATTGCCAAAATTATATTTTACATATTCATTGTGCTATTCTTAATCTCATTGGTTATGAATATGACAAAAAAAATTTAAAGACACCTACTAAACTATTCTAAAAACCCTTTGTAATATAATTATTTACATATTGGTCTCTACTAACTTAAATTAGAAATATAATGAAAAATAAAATATTAATTATCTTGTTGATGTCAATTTCTACCATCGGGTTTTCTCAATCTTGGGGAGTTAAAGGGGGTATAAATGTGTCTAATTTAACTACAAAAGATGGTGACATAGATGACACAAATGCTCGATTCGGATATACTATAGGTCTTTTTAAATCCTATGAAGTAAAAGGCATTTTTTCATTACAACCCGAAATACTGTTTTCAACGAAAGGATCGAATTACAGTGGTATTGGTTATGACGTCGATGCCAAGTTATCTTATGTTGATATTCCAGTGCTTTTTACATTAAACTTTTTAGATCCATTTTACATCTATGCCGGCCCACAATTATCTTTTTTAATAGATTCTAAATTGAAATATACTTTTCTGAATGGGGTCGCATCCTATGTGGATACAGACGAAAGTAATAACAGACGATTGGATTTTGGTGGCGCCATCGGTTTGGGATTGAATTTTGGCAACACATTTTTGGATGCCAGATTGTCAAAAGGATACATTAATTACGACAAAGACCGTACCGTAGAAGGTGCATTTGTAGAAGCCAAAAACTTAAAAAACATCAATTTTCAATTAACTACTGGATTGAAATTTTAACTAATTTATAAAACTAACAATCATGAATGGAATACTTAATATAGTCATCGTCGTTCTCCTCCTTGGATGGGCATTGGGTTACATCGGATTTGGTGCCGTAGTCGGCAATCTGATTCATTTATTACTCATTGTTGCTGTAGTGGCAATTATCATGAGGATACTATCTAAAGCTTAAAGAATATGCAATTATAAATTAAGAAGGTCATCGAATTCATTTTTGGTGACCTTTTTATATTTAATATAATTTAGAAATGAATTACATCTAGTTTCAGAAATCCATCAAAGAGAGAAATGCGCCATTAAGTGTCTATGATTTCCTAAGTAATCGGTGTAACTATTCGTTATATTCAAAAGGTAGCGTTAGCTTAGAGTTTTAAATTGTTATAATGACAAAAAACACTTTATTCTGCGTTATCTTTTTTTTTGGTTTAAACCAACTATTATCTCAGAGTACTGAAGTGGTCAGGAGTTCTCCAAAAATCGGCCTAGCTTTAAGCGGTGGAGGAGCTAAAGGATTTGCCCACATTGGATTACTTAAAGTACTTGAAGAGGTCGGTATTAGACCCGATTATATTACAGGAACAAGTGCAGGAAGTATAGTAGGCGGTTTGTATGCTCTGGGAATGAATGCAATTGAGTTGGAAAAATTAGCTACCAATCAGAATTGGGATTTAATTCTTAGCAATCAGATTGATTTGCAGCATATTAACATTGTTGAAAAGGAGAATTATAATACACATTTTCTATCCTTAGAATATACAGATAGAAAATTGGTCGTTCCGCAAGGCTTGATTGATGGACAAGAATTATCCTTGGTACTCGCAAGACTTGGGTGTGCTGGTCATTTTATAAATGACTTTGATGATTTTCCAATTCCATTCAAATGCATAGCTGTTAATGTAATAAATGGAGAAATAGTCACTTTAGATTCTGGATATTTAGCAAGAGCCCAAAGGGCAAGTATGGCGATCCCTAGCATTTTTACGCCAGTGGAATATGAAGGCCAATTATTAGTAGATGGGGGAGTTATTAGAAATTTTCCTGTACAAGAGGTTATTGATATGGGTGCTGAGTTCGTGATAGGGTCTTATACTGGAGGAGCAGATGCTAAAATAGAAGAACTAAAAACTGCATTTGATATACTAATGCAAACCAGCTTTTTGTACAGTATTGCTGATTCCAAAGAACAAGCAAAATTATGCGATTTTTATATTGATTTATCAGAGGGATATATAGCCTCAGACTTTGACAAAATACAGGAGATAATAGACCAAGGAGAAAAAATAGCTCGGCAGCATATTGAAGAAATAAGAGCTTTTGCAAAGAAAATTGGGTATGTCGAAAAGCCAGCTTTAACAGCATTGCCATATCCTGATTCCCTAGTGATTTATCAGGTAAATACTGAGTCTGTAAATCCAGCATTAGAGCAATTGGTCCGTAAATTGTTAAATATAAAAGAAGGAAAAAAATATGCGTTAACCACCATTGAAGATGGAATCAAATATACCTATGGAACTCAATTCTTTCAAAATGTAAATTATGATTTGTCTTCAGATTCTTTTGGCACAACACTACATATAGATGTAAAAAAAGCACATCCTGCAGTTGCAAAATTTGGACTGCATTATAGTAATGCTGATGACGCAGCTATTATTTTGAAAGCTGATTTACGAAATATTTTTGGCAAAGCTTCTTCCGCTTATGGTGGGCTCCGTATTTCTAAATCTCCTGCATTTAATCTTAAATGCAAACAATACATTGGATTTAATCGTCGCTTTTTATATCAAATCGGTACTACATATCAAAAAAACGACCAATATTTTTCTCTGCAAAATGGATCTTTAACTCGACCATATAATCGCAGAAAATTTGATGCAACTGCTAAACTTTTTTGGGTGCCCCTAAATGATTTTTTATTGGGTCTTGGTTACCAATGGAATAGTTGGGAAATAGAGCCTAATTCCTATAACCTACAGGACATAACAGAATTTAATAGCACAGGAAATGCAGCTCAGTTTTTTATAAAGTACGACATGCTTGATAAAGTCTATTTTCCAAAAAGAGGTGTGCAATTTCAATTTACAACCTCATATAATTTTGGGTTGACTTACAATGTAGACTATACCACTCAAGATGCCAATGATTTTTTAGCAATTCGTAATCCTGATTCTTATTTTA
>JBBKVK010000004.1:0-57272 GCA_037968395.1 Saprospiraceae bacterium
CATTATTATTGTTTTAACATACTAATAATAATAATTAATTTCCGAAGGTCTAATTTCTTAATAATCCTACAAAGTTGACAACTGCACTATGAGATACTGTCTTATCGTCAAAATATAACATAGTTTCTTCGATTTCTTCTTGAGAAGCGTTTAAAAAATTCAAGATGTTTTGTAAATGCATCTTCATGTGACCTTGTTGAATTCCTGTTGTAACTAATGACTTGACTGCAGCAAAATTTTGAGCCAAACCTACGGATGCAATTATAGACATCAATTCTTGAGCCGTTGGGTTGTCCATCATCTCCAATGACCTCTTTGCCATTGGGTGTAATGCTGTTAGTCCCCCCACAGTGCCTATAGCAAGTGGCACTTCTAGTTCAAATCTAAATACATTATCATCTATCGAGCAATGTGACAGGCTTGAATAGGAACCATTTCTCGAGGCATAAGCATGACCACAAGCTTCAATTGCTCTAAAGTCATTACCGGTCGCCAATACTACTGCATCAATCCCATTAAAGATTCCTTTATTATGGGTAGTAGCTCGATAAGGGTCTAATTCTGCAATTTTAATGGCGTCATAAAACTTGTTAGCAAATGTCTTTGCATCAGTTTCATCATTAAACGTACCCAAATCTGCAATAGGACATTCAACCCAAGCTTTTACAACACATTCTGGAGTATAGTTAGAAAGTATAGACATAATGACTTCAATATCTCTATTTGAATCAGGAATGTCTTGCATTGTAGAAAAAATGTTTTTTAAAGAAATAGCGAACTGTTCCAACACCGAATTGATAAAATTAGCACCCATACTATCACAAGTTTCAAATTCTCCTTTTAATTGGAAGAGTCCAGGCATTTTTTCATTCAGATCTATAAAAGACAGCCGTGTAATCCCTCCACCTCGCTGTTCCATTCTAGCCGTGACATCATTTGTATCTTCTTTTAATTGCCTAAATATTTGATCTTGAACAGAATACAACCACTCTGCAGGGCCATTCCATTTAAAGTGAACATGACCTACTTTAGTTGTCCCTACTATTTTTGTATTAAACCCTCCTCTACCAAGCCAAAACTTTGCTGCTGCAGAGGCCGCCGCTACGACAGAACTCTCCTCTATCACCATAGGTATGGCATAGGTATTACCATCTATTAAAAAATTAGGCGCTATACCATAAGGCATCACAAAGTTAGAAACGGTATTTTCACTAAAACCATCAATGACATTCTGTTGTGCTTCATTACTGTGCCAATAGCTTGAAAGTTCTTTTACTACTAGCTCAGGATCTTTAAAAAAATTGACTGTCAGCCATTTAATTTTATCCTTTTTACTCAACTTAGAAAACCCACTTATGATTTTATCTTTCTCCATTTTAATCTCTTATTCTTAAAAATGTACTAGCCACTTTTAGTCCTTCTTTTTGGCTTTCTATATGTTTCTGTAAAGTTTCATAATCTCCCATAGCATGCTTCAAAAATCCAGAAGCTTGCCCATAAATTGCAACTCCTTTGCATTTGTTTATCAGGTAATAACCATCTAAAAATGTCTTAATTCCACCTGAAATTATAACTTGTGTCTTATAATTACTTAAGTAAATATTATTATACATTTCTACCATTTGCTCAGCTGAATGGCCGATAAGTGTCAATGGGTCATACATTTCACTTTGATATGCATCTGCTCTAGAAAGCTCTATTTTTGAAAAATTTGTGCCTCCGCTTGCCGCAAAATCTATAGCATCCAACTCTAAATCTAGTAATGACTTAATACTTTCTGGTCCAAAGCCATGTCCTACTTCTTTTACTATAAGCTTTCCACTATAAGCATCTTTGAGCTTTTTTATGGTATGTAATGGAGATTGATAGTATCGATCTCCTTCTGGTTGCAACCATTCTTGCATTGGATTAACATGAATAATTAGACCGTCTGCCTCCAATTTTTTGATTAATTCATTTATTTTTATTTCTTGCTTTGACTCAACCAATGCTTCTATTTGAGCTATTCCTAGATTTACATACAAAGGCTGTTCACCAACAAGTTTTCTAACATTAAAGTCTGCTAAATGGTCATCAGAATTTAACAAGCTCCTACAAGACCCTAAGCCCATTCCCAATTTGTACTCTCCACAAACTCTTGCAAGATTTTGATTGATTAAACTGGCTTTTTCTGTTCCCCCCGTCATACTTGAAATCCAAAGCGGAAGTGACAAATACTTTCCAAGAAAGTCCAGTCCGATATCCATATTGTCTGGATGTCCTGATAACATTGGTTCATAATAAAATCGCTGATCCAATAACGTTATTGGTGTCTGAGATTCAAAAGCTAAAGAGATATGATCTTGCTTTCTATTTTCTGCAGTTGGGTCATGTGGATCCGTATTATTCAATTGCTTTTTACTCATTTCTTATCGTATACTATCATGCATAATCATTAGTTTAGTTCTTGTATCCATTATATACCGGGTTTAATACTATTAATAATAGAATATTTAGAACCATCTTTGCGGCTTATTGTTAAACTTTCTATTAAAAAATCAATCTAACAAAAATCAAATCTAACAAGAAAAATTATAATATGAGAATTAAGCTTTTGACTTTAGTAGTATTTTGTTTTGTTATGCTATCTAATAAAGGTGGCAGAAATGCTCCAGCATCGGGTGCTCCAATAGATGGAGGGATATATTGTAACCAGTGCCATTCAGGAGGCACATTCTCTCCCGAAGTATCCGTTAACCTGATTGATGTAGATGGTAATATTACAAATAGCTATGCCCCAAACACACAATACACAATTCAAATATTAGGAACAGAAGCAGACAATAAGCCCAAATCATATGGTTTTCAATTGGTAATGTTGGATACCCTTACAAACGCACAAGCAGGTTCTTTTGATTCTTTAGGTACAAATGTTAGAAAAGCCACTTTCAAAGAAAGAGATTATCTAATGCAATCTACTCCTAGAGCGGATGGTGTTTTTACTGCTAAGTGGACATCACCTGACAAGTCAACAGGCGGCATCAAAGCATATGTTGCAATTTTAGGTATTAATGATAATGGTAATACAAATGGTGACAAATCTGCTATAAATACATTTGAATTTAATGAAAACATTATTAGTAAAAGCGATGATCTGTCACTATTAAGTTTTAATTTTTACCCAAACCCTGCACAGGGTTATCTGATAGTGGACGGACCAAAACAAATCACTATATTAGATCATAATGGCCGCATTATCAATACTTTTGATACCAATTCTAATATTAAGATAGCTGATTTAAATTCTGGTGTTTATTTTATACAATGTAAAGGATATAAGACCCAAAAATTCATTAAAATTTAGAATAATAATTTTATAGTAATTACTTTATCCTTGTTAATAATTTACATAGGACTATTTTTTTATCTTTACAAAAAGATATTATCCTATGACTCTCGGCGATTTTTTAAATGTATGTGATCAGAGTAACTCCATCATCTTATTTTTTCTTATAGCGTTACCGCTAACAGCCTTTTTTGCAGGTATATTTGGTAAAGGTGAAGGATATAAAAGCCCTTGGAAGTATCTATATATGATCTTGCTTTATTTGGCTTGTGTGCCAGGTATATTTGCTTTTACACTTAATATTTACTTGATGGTTTTTGAGCATAAGAGCATCTTAGACGCAAATATTTATACACAGATATTACCTGTCATTATGATGATTGTCACATTGTGGTTGATTAAATGGAATATTGATTATGATCAGATACCTGGCTTTAATAAAATTGGAGGTTTAATCTTGGTTCTTACCATCCTCATTTCGTTTTTATGGGTAATAGAGAAAACCAATATATATGTGATATCTTTCATGCCATTCCATTACTTTATAATCTTTTTTATTCTCGTATTAATTGCAATCAGGTTTGCTATTAAGCGATTGATTTAGAAACTATCAAAGAAGAGAACGGAATATATTTAGTCGACAGAAAATCTTCGACACTCTTCAAAGTCGGTGTAAAATTAAGGAGTTTATAAATTTAAAATTTCATGCCCCTAACGATCTGTAAGGCAAATGATTGTATTGTCTGCTATAGCATATACATCATCTCCAATCTTAGGACTAATGATTGCTAATCCAGTAAATCGGCCAAAAGCAGGTAATACAGCTCTATCGTTCTCAAAATGAAAGCAGGGAAGGCGCAATGACTGTTTTACTCCAACTACTCTTACTCCTGGGTGAATATGACCATACAAATTGTATTTACCTTTTGGCACTTTTTCTAATGGCTCATGAGTGATAATTAAATTCTGAAGGTAGTAATCTTCTACCATTGAAAAATTATCATTCTTGTATCTATAACTTGCCATGATATCGTGATTGCCTTTTATTAAAATAAATTCTTTATTGCCAAATACACCTATGAATTCCAAAAACTTATCCCAAGCACTATTATATCCAGCGTGGAATAGATCACCCATTAAAATTATTGTATCAGGACAGTATTTTTCAATCACATCGTTTAATTCTCTATAATCTGACTTTATAGCATCTTGAGGCAATCCTATTCCTGCTCTTCTAAAGTGTGTGATTTTCCCTAAATGAAGATCTGCAATTAATAGTGTTTTGCGGCCTGGTAAGTAGATCGCCTTTTCTTGACAAAGTATTAACTCAAACCCAAATCTTTCTATTTTCAATCTTTCTGTTTTTCAATTGATAGCAATGACACAACACAATAACATTATTCCCAAACGGTATCTTTTATAAAGACAGTTCCTTTAAATAGAGCTACAATAACATCATCTTGATTTATAACTTCGATATCATAGACACCGATTGTTTTCCCTCTAGATCTTTCTTTCGCAGTTGCTGTTAAGATATCGTTTTCTCTTATTGGTTTTGTGTGTGATATGGATGTCTCAATGGAGACTGCATGATATCCATATGCATTGGAAGAAAAGGCAAATGCACTATCTGCAAGAGAGTAGCTAATGCCACCATGAGCTATGCCAAATCCATTCAGCATTTCTCTTCTTACCACCATTCTTAGATGACAGCTACCTTTTGATATCTCTAGTATTTCAATCCCCAACCATTGAGAATAGTTATCGTTTTGAAGCATTCTTTCTTGTGCAATTTGAAATGGTGTCAGCATCTTTTAATAGATTGAAACTCTATCACGTAAATATGGGCTCACTCTATATCTTGACTCATGATATCTGTCATACATTCTATCCAAAGTAGCTACCACCTCATCTATCCCAATTTCATTACCCCACTCTATAAGCCCTTTGGGATAATTTACACCATATCTCATTGCTAGCTCGACATCTTCTTCAGTACAAATTCCTCTGTGAATCGTGTCAGCTGCTTCATTTATTAGCATAAACAATATCCTATTAAGTATATATTTTCCTTGACTTTGGTCTGTATTTGGTTCTAATTTAATAGCTTCTTCACTATAATCATACCAGCCTTTGCCAGTCTTTCGACCCAACCAACCTGCTTGTACCAATCTTTTTTGAGCAAATGAAGGTATGTATCTATCATCATTATAGAATGACTTCCATACGGATTCAGTCACTGCATAGTTGACATCATGACCAATATAATCAGTAAGTGCAAATGGGCCCATTCTAAAACCTCCCAACTCTGTCATGGCCCAATCTATGGTCGTAGCATCGGCAATTCCTTCTTCATACATCCTAATGGCTTCACTGTAAAATGGTCTAGCTACCTTGTTGACAATAAAACCAGGACTATCTAAAGCTTGGACTGTTATTTTACCCCATGATTCAATGGTTTTTCTTGCAATCTTGGTTATTTCTTGATCTCCGTGTACTGAAGGTATGATTTCCACAAGTTTCATCAATGCTGCAGGGTTAAAGAAGTGGATACCTAAAAATCTACTTTTAACTTTTCGAGAGGATGCAAGTTCTGTTATGGAAAGGGATGATGTGTTAGATGCCAAGATGCAATTTTGATCAACAACTTCTTCAATTGTATCAAATACTTTTGACTTAATTTCCATCTTTTCGACAATTGCTTCTATCACCAATTGCCTGTCAGCAAAAGAACTAATACTACTTACTGGATGTATTCTTCCTATGATTGCTACAACTTCTGCATCAGACATTCTACCTTTTTCAACTTGTCTGTTTAACATAATAGTCAAATCAGCCAATGATTGCTTAAGCGCATCTTGATTAACATCATATATCAACACGTCACACCCAGCAGTAGCGGCTACTTGAGCAATTCCTGTGCCCATAGCACCTGCTCCAACTATACCTACTCTTTCAATCATAAATTATATTTATTTGTACAAAGTAACATAAATCTTTAAAATTTAATGACCTCATCTTTATCCGCCCACATCAATCTGCTTACATAACTACGATAAGGACTCCATTTTATAGACTTCTTAATAATTTTGAGGTCCCCATTTTTATCTCCAATTTTAATATCCAATACATTCATTAACCCTCTTTTAACGATTAGGTCTCCTAATGGAAGTACATCTTCTCTACATAAATTAAATATTAATATCATTTGAACTGTCCAAATGCCAACTCCTTTTATTGAACAAAGTCTAGTGGTTATCTCTTCATCAGACAAGCCTTGCCAATGGATATTTTTATTTTGATCACTCAAAAAATATTTTGCAACATTCTTTGCATATACAGCTTTTTGATTTGACAACCCAACAGACCTAAGGGTGTCATGATCTAGAGTAATCAAATAATCTAGTCTTACATTTTGGTTTTCAAATAGATTAATAAACCGACCATATATAGTTGCAGCAGCTTTTGTTGATAACTGTTGAGAAACTATTGCTTTAATTAAACTTTCGAATATCGGTGTATCGTCTGACTCAATAATAGGCAAGGTGTGTTTCATTAATAGACAATTTATGGTAGGGTCATTACTTAAATGTTCGTAAGCTAAGGAGGTCATAAAAATTAATTTTGGATTTATATATTCTGTTTACTGGGCTTATTTATATAAAAATATGGTTATTTTTAAAATAATTGGTTTTTTTTAAACTATTATTTGGTTTTTATACTTAAATGACTGTTGTAACACGTTTTTACTTCATTAACTTTATTTAATTAACAAATTTTTATTTATCAAATTATGAAATCAAATTTTCAAATTTTTCTTTTAGCTCTTACATGCTTAGTTGCATTTTCTTGTAAAAACAAAACAGCAGCGGATGCTTCAGTAGGCGATGCCACAGAAGTAGCAGCAGAAACTGGTACAAGTTTTAATGTGACACCTGCAGTAAGTAAAGTAATGTGGACTGGAAACAAACCAGCTGGCAAACACAATGGTACAATCGATGTAACTTCCGGTACAGTAAGTGTAGAAGGTGATAAAGTGACTGGCGGTAATTTTGTACTTGACATGACTACAATCAATTGTTTGGATTTACAGGCAGGCCAAAAGGCTGATTTAGAGGGTCACTTAAAAGGAATGGCAGAAGGCAAAGAGGATCATTTCTTTAATGTTGCAAAATTTCCAACTGCTACTTTCGAAATCACAAGTGTTAAAGGATTAGAAGGAAACGACAAAGCTAATAGCTTAGTATATGGCAATTTAACTATGAAAGGAGTTTCTAAAGAAGTAGGATTTCCTGCAAATATAGTAGCTACTGAAGGAGGTGTAAATGTTACAACTCCAGCATTTACAATTAATAGAACTGATTGGGGTGTAAACTATGGTTCAAAATCAATATTTGACAACCTAAAAGATAAGTTTATAAATGACGATATCGAGTTATCGATCAATTTAACTTCAAGCAAATAATTTATTCAACATTATTGTGACTTATTTCCAAAAAATGGTCTAAAATTCATGAAACATGTTAAATAAAATAGAATATCTCGGAACATGACTAAATATGCACATCTGATACATATCAGAGTGCATATTTTTTTGGCACAAATTGTGCAATTGATTACGTATAATAATTTAAAATGAAAAATATTCTAATTCTTTCTATTTTCATGTTTTGTTTTGCTTCCGTTTTTGCTCAAGCTGGTGCAAAGATCTACGGGGGGCTAACCACAGGGTTTAACCAAGACAAAAATGTAACTCCTTCAGGAACAACACATTCAGGATGGGTTGCAGGTATTGACGCAAGACTCAATGATGATAGGATGTATTTCCTATTTGGTGTGCTTTATGGTGTCGCAGATTTAAATGCACAATCATCCCCCACTTTCTTTACTGGGGATAAAATGTCTTTTATTAAAGGTAGGGTTGGTCTAGGATTTGATATGGTTAGAATCTCACCAAAATTTTTTATTACTTCCAAATTCGCAGGTTCAATAAAATATTTATCAAAATATGATAAAACTTTATTGACGAATGAAGGGTATGAAGTACTCAATGATGGCACAGCAGGAGTAGTTGGCGGATTAGGTGTTAGGATGGGCATTATTAACATAGATTTAGAATATGAGCATGGTCTATTTAACTTGTATAATAAGAAAACAAACTCCAATATGCACTATATAACATTGACCACTGGCGTAAATTTTTAAACTAAGCTTGCACAATTAGAAAAATACTTATATATTTGTATCACGATAAACAAGAATACTAAAGAGAATTTTTTCATAGCGTTCGGGTGGCCTCCTAAAATTTCTTTTTTAGGGGGCTTTTTTCTTCTTTCAACATTTCCCTCAAAATCCTCAACCAGCCTTCCTATTACTTTCAGTACTTTTGTATAACTTTGTATTAAACTACAAATATGCAAATGAGGTATTTTCTTACATCAATATTACTAAGTTTTTCATTTTTTATAAACAGTCAGATTGTGACTATAAGTCCTACTAATGGAGGTCAAGATGAAGCAATTACATTAATTTTTGATGCAAGTCTAGGCAATGGTGAGTTGGTAGGTGTATCAAAAGTCTATATTCATCATGGTACAGTAATCGATAAGCCAAATGGTACTGCTTGGACAAATGTGATTGGCAACTGGGGTAATGATGATGGAGTTGGAGAAATGACCAAAGTCGCTGGAGAAGATAATAAATGGCAAATCGTAATGGAGCCTTCAGTAAAGGAATATTTTGGAGTTTCTTCAGCTATAAATATTTTTAGAATATCTTGTGTATTCCGATCAGCAGATGGAAGTATAAAAGGCACAATCCCAGCTGGAGAATATGGTTGGGGCACAGTAACTTCTAATTTGGACATGTATGTGAATCTTAATAGTGGCAATTTCTTGTCCATTACTAATCCAAGTAAATCGAGTGAGTATTATAGTAGTGGTCAGCCACTCAGTATATCTGCAATAAGTAGTGCTGATGTTACTAATATGAAGTTATGGTTAGACGAAGGCACTGGGTTTGAAATAAAAAAGGAAGTAACTGCAGGCAGAGCAATTTCTTATACTTACCCTACCTCAATAGATGTCCTTTTAGGCATTAAAGTAACAGCAACAGTGGATGGTGAAGAACTTGAATTAATAAAAAAACACAATGTAATAATCAAAACACCAAATACTATTCAAGATTTACCAGCAGGTGTTATATCTGGCATAAACTATGACGATTCAGATCCAACCAAAGCCACATTAGTACTGCAAGCACCAAATAAGGAATTTGTCTATACAGTAGGAGATTTTAATGATTGGAGTCCATCAAATTTATACCAAATGAAAGCAACTCCTGATGGTGAGTATTTTTGGATTACAATTAATAATCTTGCCCCAAAACAAGAATATGCTTTCCAATATTGGATAGATGGCAAGCTAAAAATAGCAGATCCTTATTCTGATAAAATAGCAGATCCTTACTCAGATAAAAACATCAGTCCTAATACTTACCCAAACCTTTTAAATTATAACAAAACAGAGTTTGGGATTGCATCTGTGCTCCAAACTGGTCAAGATGCATACGTTTGGGCATCGTCAGAGGCAACTTGGATTAAACCTGATGTAAATCATCTTACAATATATGAACTACATGTCAGAGATTTTGTGGCGTCACACTCTTATTTAGATTTGATAGATACTATTCAATATCTAAAAAGATTAGGTGTTAATGCAATTGAATTGATGCCTATAAATGAATTTGAAAATAATGACTCATGGGGCTATAACCCTTCATTTTTCTTAGCACCAGATAAATATTACGGTACTAAAGATCAGTTGAAAAAATTTATTGAAGTAGCTCACCAAAATGGGATAGCTGTTATACAAGATATTGTACTCAATCATGCTTTTGGTCAAAACCCAATGGTGCAGATGTATTTTGATGCCTCGACTGGAAAACCAGCCGCAGAAAACCCTTGGTTTAATAGAGAATATGTGGGACAATACCAATGGGGTTACGATTTTAATCACGAAAGTACATACACTCAGGAGTTTATAGATAGAGTTAATTCATTTTGGTTAGAAGAATACCACTTTGATGGTTTTCGATTTGATTTTACAAAAGGATTTACCAATTACGCCCCAGGAGGCAGTGTAGATGGATTTGATCAGTCTAGAATCAATATTTTAAAAAGAATGGCTGATCAAATTTGGTCAGTTGATAATCAAGCATATATTATACTAGAACATTGGTCACCACAAAGTGAAGAGTCGATCTTAGGTGATTATGGTATGAAAATGTGGCGAAACAAAAGTTATGATTTTGTACCAGCAACAGTTGGTAACCCAGTAGGATCTTTTGGTGGAACAGATGCCACTACTCATGTTTCTTTTTATAATAGTCACGATGAAAGAAGAATAGCAGAACATGTCTTGACAGAAGGTATCAGCAAGGGAAGTTATGATGCTAGTAATCCAGAAATCATGTTCGAAAGAGTAAAACTATCTGCAGCCTTTATGTTTTTAGCTCCAGGCCCTAAAATGATCTGGCAATTTGATGAATTGGGTTATGATATAGATATCAATTTTAATGGAAGAACGGGTAAAAAACCACTGCCTTGGGGTGCTAATAGTTTAGGATATTATGATCAAGAATTACGTCAAAATATTTATAAAGCATATAAAGGTATTTTAAATGTAAGAAATACTATTACCCCTCAAGCCTTAGATTCTGCTACAAAAAATCACCAACTCACTGGTCCAACTAGAAGATATGTTTACAATACCCCAAAAACAGACCTTGTATTAATTGGTAATTTCGGGTTAGACGACAATCAAATTAATCCTTCCTTTACAGAATCGGGGATGTGGTATGATTACTTCTTTGGAGATTCGATCAATGTGTCAAACACAGGCAATCCTATAAATCTCAGCCCCGGAGAATGGCATATATACACCAACAAAAGACTAAATGAAGGACAGCCTGGAGTTGTGTCTATTTATGAAAACCCAGTGACGATTAATCCATCTCCTTTTTTAGCATCAGATGAAATTACAATTACGTATGACGCTACTAAAGGCTCTTTTTTGGGCTTAAGTAATAATGGGCTGGTCGACGCTGATAAAGTTTATATCCATACTGGCATCATCAAAGAAGGAGCAACATCCCAAGATTGGACCAATACCATCGGTAATCTAACAGATGATGGAGTGGGCTTAATGACAGAGGTGTCTGACAATATCTGGGAAATAAAAATAACACCAAATGGTTACTATGGAACAACAACCGAAGAAATAATTGTCAAAATGGGGATGTATTTTAGAGATGCAGACAATTCTACTCAAGGTTTTGGATTTAGAGAGAGTATCATCTATTTTGATGTAGCATCAAATGAACCAATAATTACTATAGAACCAGCTAACTTTGATGGTGACACAGAAATAACAATTACATTCAATGCTAGACAAGGCAACGCAGAATTAGCTAATGCTGATAAGGTCTATATGCATAGTAGTATGGGAATAGTAGAAACAAGTGCTCCACAAAACAATGCTTGGAATAATGCTATTGGCAATTGGGGAGAAGATGATGGGGTTGGTAGGATGACAAAAGTGCCAGGCACCACAGACAAATGGAGGATAAAACTAGTTCCAAAAGATTATTATAGTTTATCTAATGGGGATTTTCCTTATTGGTTTGCAGGAGTATTTAGAAGTGCTAACGGATCAGTAAAAGGAACCCATAAATCAGGAGCAATTCTAAATGGATTTGTACACACTAACCAAGATTATTTTATCCAAAATCTAAAATCGGTAGGAGTAGACGACGATTTAATCGAATCGATTAAAGTGTTTCCAAACCCAACCTCTGGCTCATTCTCTATCACAGGGATCACTCAAAAGTCCAACTTTCAACTAATCTCATATGATGGACAATTAGTGATGACTAGGAACTTGGACAAGGATTCGAATATTGATATTTCGTCCTTGCCTATTGGTGCATATTCTTATAAAGTAATTGGAAACAACACTTATCAAATAGGTAAAATAATATTGGTGAAGTAAAAATATTGCCCTATTCTATTTTAATAAAGGACTTGCTTTGCATTCCTACATTTGACTTTATCGATACATGATAAAGACCTGACTCAAGTTGTGAAATCGGCACATAGATTTTAGAACTTAATGGCAAATCTAGATTTATTACTTTTTGACCAATGGTATTGTAGATAGCCAAACTGCTTACAGATTGAAAGTCTGGCAGTGTAAGTTCAATATTATTAGATGCAGGATTTGGAGAGATAGTAAACTCTCTTATTGAATTGATTTCGTCCTCTGTATCAACAGATTCTCCTAAAATAAACTTGATTTCACCCAAGCCTGCACAAGCTGTAGAGTTATCCCAAGTATTTATAACTGTGATTAAAAAATACTGTCCGACAGCATGATTCAAATCAGGGCCTTCTACTCCAGTATATTTCCAAGATCCCGGAGCTTTGGCAATGTTAAATGGGCCTGCTGTCTTCCAATTAATTTTATCGTTAGAATAATCTATTAGTATTTGTTTTACCCCCATACCTGTTTCTCCCCAAACGTTATGATTCCAAAAGTACAGTGCATCAACTGTATATTTTTCTCCCAAATCATATAGTAGCCAATGGGTATTACCTCTCTCTTGTATTGGTCCAACACTGGTCTTACAGGACAACCAACCTTGATTTTGAAAAGGACTGTGGCCATCATCAAAGCATTGTGCAATGGAAGTAGCTGTATAAAAAAGAAGGAAAACAGCCGTAATTATTAGATTTGTTGATTTCATTTTATCTATATTGAAAATTAATTAAAGTAAGAATCCCATAGGAGCATTGCTGGACCCAACATCATAAAAGTTACCAATATTTGGTAGTATGAGAGACAAGTCGTTGGGTGAGATCCCAAACCACAAGGCCAGTTCTGCAAAATACTCATCAGCACCTGTTGTAGGCATTAAAATCCCTCGATTGTCCAAGTTAACGTCAGAGCCTAAATCCAAAATTGGGTAATCTCCGTACATGTTTTTACCTTTTACGGCTCCTCCCATCACCATGGCATTGCCTCCCCATGCATGATCAGTCCCGTTGCCATTTGAAGTTAATGTCCGAGAAAAATCAGAGATAGTATAAGTTGTGATACAATCACTTATGCCCATTTCTTCCGTAGCAGCATAGAATTCTGAAAATGCATTATCTAATATACCCATTAGGTTACCATGATTGTTGATCAATTCGTCATGATTATCAAATCCGCCAAGCTCTACAAAAAATATCTGTCTTTTAGCTCCTAAATCATTTCGAGCTGCAATTGTTTTAGCCACCATTTTTAAGTTCTCTGATAAATTAGATTGTGAGAATTGTGTTACAAATTCAGGCACATTTGCTACAGCTTGGTTAAATGTCTCGTTACTTTCTACACTTCTCTTTAATACTCCTTTGTAAGAGTCTTTAAATACATCTTCGTATTGCTTATTTAGTATATCATTGACATCTTCTGTCATTACTTCAAAGAATGGAAGTTGTACATTATACCCCAAAATAGAAACTCCTCCATCGTTATTGATGGCATATTCGGTCACAGTATCTCCTCTTTGGAAGACATTATTACCCCCTAAAGATATGTTCATTGACACCCCATTTGCAGCGTTTTGAGACTTCAATATATCTGCCATTTTACCACCCCAACCTTTTCCTACTCGTTCTTGTGGGAAAGCCGTTTGCCAATGCATTACTTGGTCAGAATGTGATAATAAACCTAAAGGTACTTTTACTGTTTTATTATCTATTCCTGCTTTTGTAGCAGGCTCTACCAAAGTACCTACATTTGAAATGAAAGCCATGTTTCCATTATCAAACAGGCCTTTTATTTTTGGGAGATTAGGATTTAAGCCATATGTACGACCATCGCTTTTCGTAGAGGTAATAGGCAATAAACTCTGTTGTGGAATCGCCAAATTTGATCGAACAGCAGCATACTCTCCATACTCCGCATTGCCCCTAGGCACCAACATATTGAAAGAATCATTTCCACCACTCAACAGGACACATACTAGTGCTTTATAATCACCAGCAGCTACACTGGTAGAGTTCATTATGGTATTGATAGCCTTTAAATTGATTAGCGAAGAAAACAGCGTAGTGGTGCCTATTGCCATACAAGGCATCGTACCTATAAAATCTCTTCTTGAAAATTTATTTTTTGACATAATTTTTCTTTTTTAGTTGATCTTTCTTATTTAAAAAGACTATTTCATTATTACAAAATCTGGGTTAATCGCTATCATAAAAGCCGCATACTGGGCAGCCGATATCGGATCGAAAAGACCAGGCGTTTTTATCGAAGCAATGATGTTGGCTTTTGTCTCATCAGATAAATTGCCATTGGCCAAAAGAATATCTAAGTAATCCACTTTTTCCTCAGCGGGAAGATTAAGCCAGAGAGGATCCGTTAGGGACGCTATATAGGATTCTGGATTAGCAATAAAAATCATATTTTTTTCATAGAGCTCATTCACTAAAACAGGTATATCTTTAGGACGAACGCCAAATGGCTTTAATATTTCCAAGGCATAGTCCCTAAGAAATAAAATCAACATACCATTTACATAATTGGAAGAAGTTGAGGAGTTAAGAATCTGAAATTCTGGGCCTTCAAAATTTAAATAGGCGAAGTCTGAATCTGGTACATAATCTGGTCGATAAAAATTGAAAACCGTAGGGGAAGATAAAGTGTGGTGTCCTGTAAGTTCATTATAAAAAAAAGCATGTGACCAAAACCTTTCACTCGGGCTATCCGCTTTCAGCCCTATCAATATCTCCGACAGTCTTTGCGACGGATTTCTCAAAGTACCACTAGTAATGTCTTCTGCCCAATAGCATTCCATCGCCTCTTGATCTAATAATATTGCTTTCACTACAGCAGCCATATCACCTCTTACTCCAGATCCATTATTATTGAATGTAGAAGCTACTCTTGAGATATACTCAGGTGTTGGGTTAGATTTCACCAATCGTTGTATCACCCTTGCTGCTAGGAAAGGTCCAACATTTGGATGATTAAATAAATGGTCAATTGCATCTTCCACATCTTTCATTCCTGATTGTCCACTAGGGATTGTTTTACCTAAAAATGACTTTGTACCCGACTCATGCCACAGATCATACATTGCCATCGGATCTATTTTAGAATAGGCAGCAAATCGTCTTCCAAACCTTATTGGTTCTGTATTGTTTTCGTCTTCCCATTTACTACCACTAAGTCCTGTAAACACTTTTGCTAATCCTTTTATATCATCATTTGTATAAGTAGGCAACCAGAGCCCTGTCGTTAAATCTATCTTACGACTTCCATCAATATTTAACTCATACAGTCCAATAGAAAACAATTGCATAATTTCTCGAGCATAATTTTCATCTGGACTAGTGTTTAATAATGGTACAGTTTTAGGGTTATTAAAGTGACTTAAATAGAACCCCATAGAAGGATTAAGTGTCACGTCCAATAGAAGATCTTTGTAGTTTCCAAAAGCATTTTGTGCCAACACATCATAATAAGCAGCTAAGGCATGAGGATAACTGCCAAGATCTGACCTGTCTGATAATACCAGGATCTCGCTCAGTGCTTGAGTAACTTTGTGACGTAATTTGTCAGGACTTCTCATAGTAACATTCCAATAAGCATATCGCCACATAGTAGCATCAATATTAAATGATGCAAGACATAATATAGGCCCTAATAGAGTTTGACAATTATTGTACATCTCAAAAATTATTTCAACCGTAGGGGTGGTATAATTTGTTGGAGGGATATTCAACTGATTATTAATCCAAGATTCATATCCAACGGTAGTTAGTTGTTCGATCTCTTCGATCGTTGCCCCATGTGTGGCATGTGCCAAAAACCTTGAAGATCCTTGAATGTCCAAGTCTAACCCTTCTCCACTTACTGTGTTATTTCCATCAGCTTGTGCATCGCTACTCGTTACTGTAACATTGATGTCATGGCCTGCTCCTATATAATCATCATACTGTTGGCCGATAGTTGGAAAAGCAAGAAACAATATGTAAATGTTTATAAAATATCTTTTCATGTTTATGGTTTTTTAAAAACTACTTAATTGAGTCCCTTGAAAAATAACTGTACAAAACTAGAGACAAGATTGGACAAATTTACCCTACCATAATATTAAATACTTGATTTTATTGTTACATTTTCTAGCTTTGTAGCATATTGGGATTTTAAATTGATTGTTAGAATGTCATATTATCTTTGTTTTTTGCAAAACCATATGTCTAACTGCTTGATATTGAAAAATCCGATTACTTTAATTTTAGCCACCTCAAAGCTACTTAATGCTTTAATATTAGATGGATTTACAAGAACAAGAGGCCATATTCAATAAAATATATAAACTGTGGGCTACTGCAATTTATAGCTATATCTTTTACAATATTGGAGACAAAGAGGCTTCAGAGGATTTGGTACAAGATGTTTTTGTGAAGTATTGGGACAAATTAGATCAAATAGGTGCAGAAAAGGAAAAGGCATATCTATATTCTATTGCAAAAAATTTATTGATTAATAGAGGAGCTCATCAAAAAGTGGTAATTAAATTTGTAAACCAATTGACTATTAGCAATGAACCTGAGTCCCCGCATTTTCATTTGGAGGCAAAAGAATTTCAGAAAAAATTAGAACTAGCGATTTCAGATTTAAACGAAGGGCAAAGAGAAGTGTTTTTGATGCATAGGATTGAAGGCCTTAAATATAAAGAAATAGCAGAAAGGCTTTCTTTAAGCCAAAAAGCTATTGAAAAAAGGATGAACAAAGCCTTACAAGAATTAAGAAAAGTTTATAAAAAATTATAAGTAGGGTAATATGAAGTTTGGCTGTCTATACCCATGAATAACTAAATACGAAAATCAGGGATGAATTCTGATAAAGAAGAAAATTTATTAGCCAAATGGCTAGAAGGGGAAATAAAGGATCAGGAGTTAAATGATCAAAACCTCCTTCAAGAACTTACTAATGTTGTAAATGCTAGTGAAAGCCTAGGTATTCCACCTATGGATAATACTAAAGTAAGGGCTGCGATTGATTTGAGAATTACTTCAAATCAACCTTCAGCTAAAGAATTTAACTTAAGGAGAGCAATGATTGTTGGAGCTGCTGCAGTGGTTGCAATCTTGTTGATGTTTACACTACTCATTAACAATGATGTAACCATAATCTCTAAAGTTGGAGAAAATATTGCCCATACTCTGCCTGACAAATCTGAAGTAATATTGAGTAGTAACAGTAGCATGTCTTATGAAGAAGCCTTTAACCAAAGAACTTTAAAATTAGGAGGCGAAGCATTTTTTAAAGTCGAAAAAGGCAGCAAGTTTATCGTACAAACGACATTAGGAAATATAGAAGTATTAGGAACATCATTTGATATAAATGCAAGAGGCGAGACTTTAACCGTGAAATGTAAAACAGGAAAAGTAAAGGTTACTGCCAAAGGTGAAAGTTACATTCTTACACCAGGTTTAATGGTAAGAATACCTAAGAATAACAGCAAAAAGCAAGAAATTGATCAAATAGAATCTCAATTAGTTGGTAGTTGGCTAGAAGGAGAATACTATTATAAATCCACACCATACATTGATGTTGTAAATAATCTTTCCGCAGTATTTGGGCTCACAATTGACTTACCTAAAGAACATCAAAACAAACTCTATTCAGGTTCATTCGTAACCGCAGATAAAGTTAAAGCTCTAAAAATGGTATTTTCGCCAATGAATATTAATTATACAATTGATAATGATAATGTAGTCTCATTCGTTGATAATTAGGATTCTACATTTTATGAGGCTAAAATATTTGTTGTTATTATTAATCGGTTTTTCATTTCATGCTTATTCTCAAGTAACATATCCTAATATAACTGATTTGCCATTATCTGATATGATCTCTCAGATTGAAGTCAACCATAATGTCAGTTTCTCCTATAATGACGAATACATACAGGAAAATAATATTACAGTAAACAAAGGAACATATAACCTAGAAAGAATACTAAATATCGTTTTCTCTCAAACAAAACTAAATTTTGAAAAAATTGATGAAACACATTACATTATTAAAAAAAGTCCAACTTTTGAAATTCTTATTTGTGGAACAATAATAGATAAAGTGTCGCATCAACCTATAGCATTTGCCAATATATTTACTGACGACCTATCGACTATAACATCTAGCGACGAACAAGGTCAATTTGAAATGACAATATCAACTAATTTAAAATACTACACGGTTACTTATCTTGGATATAATGTAGTCAAAATAGCGATTAACAAACAAAAACCCTGTGAAAAAATACAACTTGTACCTTCAACAGTTGCTCTCAAAGAAATCGTTTTAATTGAATATCTTGCTGATGGTATCAGTCAGCCAAGTGATGAAAGTACCATAGTTATCCAGCCTGATGCAATGAGTATCATGCCTGGTTCTGTAGATAAAGATGTCATGTCTACGATTCAGTTTTTACCTGGAATAAGCTCACCTATAGAGTCATTTGATGACATTAATGTGAGAGGAGGCACCCCTGACCAAAACCTAATACTGTGGGATCATATCCCTGTATATCAAACAAGTCATTTTTTTGGAAACATATCTGCATTAAATCCTTTTATCATCGATCATGTAGACGTTTATCGCAGCACTATAGATACTAAGTTTGGTGGGAGAGTATCTAGTGTTATTGACGTTACAAGCAGAGATGATATACCTATATCTTTTACAATTGGAGCAGGATTTAACTTAACCCATGCTCACTTGGAGATTGGTACCCCTCTTTGGAAAAATTCTGCCCTGTGGATATCTACACGAAGAAGCATTACTGACCTTTACAATACACCAACATTTTTAAGCTATGCCAAAAAAGTATTTCAAGGTACAAAAGTGGAAGATGTAAAATTCAATAACAAAGTTGGGGACAAGTTTTTATTCAATGACGGAAACGTTAAATGGAAGTGGAAGATTGGGACTAACACTTTCCAAATAAGTACACTTGGAGCTCTTAACAATCTAAATTTTAATACTAATTTACCTGAAATAAACATTCGAACTACAGATAATCTTAAACTTTCATCAGGTGGCGTAAGCTTTAAGTGGTCAAAAGATATAACTCGAAATCTAGCTGCTGAGTTTATTCTAGCCAGTTCGACATACACCAATGATTACAGATTGAATACCAGTCAAGTAGACACAACTGTTTCTCTTCCTTTTTATATTAGTACCACCAACAAATTAGAAGATGGAAGCTCACAGCTAAATTTTAAATATAGTATTAATGAATTTCAAAAGACCAATTTTGGGTATCAATTTTCTAATAACAATATTGATTTTAGAATAGGTGCGAATGATCTTAATATGATCACTACTGGTGATAGTTTAGATTTTAAAAACAAATCACATACAATTTACGGCGAGTATCAGATTGAAGTACCTAATATGCTAAAATTTGATGTCGGTCTGAGGTATGTTAAAAATATTACCCTTCAAAAAGATTATTTTGAACCTAGGATATCAGCAACTACTAAAATCACAGATGATCTCAAATTAAAAGTAGGCACTAGCAAACACTTTCAATTTATCAATCAACTTGTAGTCTTTGATGCCAATAATATAGGTATCAGTAATAAGATTTGGATAGCAGCAGATAATGCTACCATTCCTGTAATAGAGTCTAACCAATGGATGGGAGGGCTACTTTATCAAAAAAACGGATGGACCATTGATTTGGAAGGATATGTAAAAGAGCTTCGTGGTCTTACTTCTTTATCATCTGATTTAGAAGGCCAACCTTTTAGCACAGGAGATTCAAGAATAAGAGGATTAGATTTATTAATTAAGAAAAAGTTTAATAATTACCGAAGTTGGTTGAGTTATACATTATCAGAAAGCCTCTATGAGTTTCCTCAAATCTCCATTTTACCATTTAGTGCCTCACATGATCAGACACATAACTTGCAGTGGGTTCATTTATATAAAATCAAGGCATGGGAATTTTCACTTGGTTTACAATTGAGATCAGGACTTCCAAACACTAAAGCAGAAGGCATTGGATCTAAGGTCAACAATGACGGTAGAACAGTTTCTTTTATTGAATTTGGAGTGATTCATGGTAACCGACTAAAGCCTTATTTCAGATTAGACGCTTCTGTGGTCTATAATTTTGAGATAAAAGAACTTTTTTCTGGTTACTTAGGGTTTTCAATACAAAATTTTTCAAACTATAAAAATATTAGTGATGAAAAGAATATTCTAAAAGATAATGAAAATCAAAACTTTGAAATAATAAAGTTAGAACAGTATGGATTGAGGTTAACACCTAATCTTACAGCAAATATTTTGTTTTAATTGATGACGTAATTTAAATGCGTATTACTAATATTTATTCTAAATAGGTTTTATCAACTTTAAGATTAGAATAAACCAATTACTAAAATTCGTATTATATTCAATTTATTCAAAGAAATAGTAGTGAAAAAGCAGAGCATATCCGTTTATAGTTAAGAGATTAAAGATGTAAATTTATATTTATATGTAAAAAGAGGTAAATAAGTTAAGCAATTAATATCTTTGCACCTCATAAAAAATAATATGAGCTTAAAAAACATAGTAGCAGTAAGTGGAGAACAAGGATTATTTAGATTAGTTTCAAATAAAAATAATGGCCTAATCCTTTCTAATTTAGATACCGACAAGGTCCAATTCTTTTCAATGAGGACTTATCAATTTACCCCATTAGAGACAGTAGGTATTTATACCATGACTGATACAATAGAGCTAATAGATATTTTTATCAAAATGAGAGACTCAGGCAATGAAATGCCAGAAGCTACAAATAAGACAAAAAATAGCATTCTAATGGATTATTTTGAAACCATTCTTCCTGATTATGACAGAGATAAAGTACATGGCGGGGATGTTAAAAAAGTATTAAAATGGTATCATAAAGCTATAGAGCACAACCTTTTATTAGAAAACGACGAAGAAGAGTAAAAATATTTCTAAAAAAATCGATCTTTTTCCAGATTTATTCCGTTTAACGGAATAGGAATACTATAAGAATCCCTTTTATTAACTAAATTATTATAAAAAAATGAAAATTAATCAATTTTTAAAATCAATAATGTTCCTTGCAATTGGTGCAATGGTATTTACTTCTTGTACAGATGATGGCACTGGAGGAACCGGTACAGGTGGACCTTCAATCACATTTAGTGCAACTAGTGGACAAGATCTTACGGTTAACCCTAATGAGGTATTTACAGTAAGAGTAAATGCATCAAAGGGTGACTCTCCTTTAAAATCATTAAAAGTTTTAGAAGGCGGTTCTAACGTTGCTTTTAGCAGACTTACTATCAATGGTACTGCTGCAAGTTCAAACCCTTTATTATTATTTAATGATGACAAAACATCACTAACTTATGATATTACTATCAAAGCTCACAGTGATGTAAGTGCTAAAACGTATGCTATTGAAGTTGGTGATGAAGCAAATGCTACAAAATCAGTTTCTATAGTAGTTACAACTAATGCTACTCCACCAACATTAACTTACAATGGTCCTGCATCTTTTACAGCAGCCCCAAATAGTAAAGTTAGTTTAAGCTTTGTTGCGGTAAAAGGAAGCGGTAAAATTAGTACTATCGCTGTATATGAAAACGAAACTTTAATTGCAAATGCTACTAGATTAGAAATTGGTAGTAATGTATTTAGTGCAAATCCTTACCCACTACCTACAACTTTACAAACTGGGTTTGATACTAAAGTTTTAGTAAAAACTGGTGCTACTCCTGGTGCAAACAAGTACAAAGTTGAAATAACTGATGAGTTTGGTAATACAGCATCTCAGGAAATGACTATTTCACTTGGGCAACCATTAGATGCAAGTCTAGTAGGTATATTATTTAACAAATCTGGTCCTGCTGGTAAAGGAGGCCTTGATCTTGATAATGGTATGAGTACAGGTACAGGTGCTACAACAGGAATAGAAGCAGAAATAAAAGATGAAGGTAATGTGTCTGCTACTTCTACTACTTGGAAAAAGCAAGTGTCAGGAATCAATGGCTCTGAAGTAAGATATATTATTAAAGGACAAGGTGCTGCAAGTGAAAATTTTGCTTTTGCTGATGTTGCCTTTAAAGAGCAAATTGTGGATCTGTATGAAGGAGGAACGCTATTTACTGCTACAAATGCTGCAGGTGAAAAAATAAGTAATGTGGTGAATGTAGGCGATATATTCTCAGTAAAAAGTGGATCAAAATACTATTTGTTAGAAGTAACTTTGATTACTAACACTACAAATGATAACTTAGATAGCTACACATTGAATATTAAGAAATAGTTTTTATTTTCAATAATATATCTATTTGAAATATTGAGGAGAATGAGCAATCATTCTCCTCTTTTTTTATCCCCTCAGTTGAAATTAATCAAACTCAAACTTAATTAATCCTGAGTTTTCGTTGGACCTTTTTTAAGGGCTTAAGACTCATCAGACCTTAGATGAACGTTTTATATCTTTATATTAATGGTTTAAAATATTCTTTATGCTCCGTCAAGATAAAAATTTTACTCAATGATAATTATTCTGGAAATTACATCTTTTAAAAATACCACTTCGACAAGATAAACCCCACTATTGAGCTCAGGAATTTGAATAGTTTGAACTCCAGCAAAAGTTTTAATCACCCTTCCGTTAATACACTTTAACACAATAGCATCAGGGGTAAAATTGGATTGTATGGTAAGAAAAGCGCTTGAAGAGATTGGATTAGGAAATACACTAGTTGATAATGTTTGATCCTCTATTATAGAGGTAGTTGGTAATAAAGCTTGAACCTTATCCCACAAATCATTTACATAAGTCGTGGGGACAGGTGAGTTTTCAGGGTCATTTCCCATCCTAACCAAAACCATATCTAAGCTTGGAATTACCATACAGATTTGTCCATTAGCTCCTAATCCAGCATACATATCGCTAGGTGCTTTAGGTGTGATTGATCCATTAAAAGTAAATGTGGTACTTGGCAATCTAAAGCTACTCTTTCCATTTAACCACCATAGATATCCATAAGACTCATTGATTTCTTGAGAGGTGTTAGTCATTTGGTTAAAATACTCTTCGTTTATAATTGTCTCTCCATCCCATTTGCCCCCAGCTAAAGCCATAAGACCAAATCTAGCCATTGACCTTGGTGTACTCCAATATAAATTATTATCCCCTGTCCTTAACCAAAATCCATTCATTCCTAATTTGTTAGTAATGGCATTTCTGGTATAAGTATTGTAATTTTTGCCAGTTGCATTTTCAATGACTTTATCCAAAAGAGTATATACTGCATTGTGATAAAACCATTCTGTGCCAGGAGAGTTTAGACAAAGCAGACATTCAGGAAGTGTACAAAAACTATTATCCACTGTGTAATCTAGCCCGGAAGTCATCGACAATTGATGGATTATCTTTATGTTATCATCTGGGCAATTTGTCCAATTTTCGCCTAAATAATCACTAGTATAATCCTGAATATCTAAAAAGCCGTCTTGTTGAGCGATTCCTACTATTGAAGAAGTCAATGTCTTACCTGCAGATGCCCAGTACCAATTATCTTCTTGTGAAAAACCCTCGAAATACTCTTCTATAACAATCTTCCCTCCTTTTAATAAAACAAACCCTTTACTTTTAGATTCTGATAAAAAGTCAACAAGAGGTTGATACGCTTCAGATTTATAATTAGCTTCAGCGAATGTTAGTGTTTCCCAAGAGTTAGATCCATTAGGTGGAAAGTATAATTGAGCATTTAAAGTGCCAACAATAATATATAGTAATAATGCAAAATTTGTTTTCATGATAATAGTTTAGAAAGGGCCAACTATTAGACTCGCTAATATTAATTTAGTTTAGTCTTTCTCTGTAACAAAAATAAAATAAGTTCCGTTGTCATACAAACAAACTTTATGAAATCAACTAACATGTCCCCCTCCTTTGGTTTATTTTTTTGTTATCTACTATTGAGTTGTACTTATATAAATGCTCAATCCATAATCTCTGGCGTAGTACTACTACATGACAATTCACGTATACCTTATGTAAATATAGGCATTGCAGAAGAAGGGATAGGAACTGTTAGCGATGATAGAGGCAGATTTTCGATAAGTATACCTGAAGGCTTTATGAATAGCGAATTAACTATTTCTGCAATTGGATTCAAGACTGCTAACTTTCCGCTTTCTCCCATCACAAAAGAAATAAAAATATTCATGGAAGAACAAGTATATAGTGTAGATGAGGTTGTGATAAGTCAAAACAAATTAAACTCTAAGATTTTAGGAATTAAGGTCGAAAGTGACAATATTCAGGCAGGTTTTACTGATAATAGTTTAGGTGCTGAAATAGCCATTAAAATGAATGTTAAAAGGAAGGAAACTGTATATCCAAATAAACTTCACTTTAGGTTAGCAGAAAACGATTGTGACTCCTTATTCTTTAGGATAAATTTTTATGAAGTAAAAAACGGTAAGCCAGGAAAAAATATAACTCCAAAAAGTATCTATCTATCAACAATGATAGAGAAAGGAGATGTAGCATTAGATCTAACACAGTACAACCTTACTTTTGATGATGATTTTTTTGTAAGTTTAGAATGGCTCAGAGACCAATGCCCAAGAATGACAGAAAAAGGTATTAATTTCTCTTCTGCTTTGTTTAAAAAGATGTATTACAAACAAACCAGTCAAGCAAAGTGGAGTAAGCTCAGTATAGCAGGTGTAGGAATATGGTTGGATGTTGGCTATGAAAAATAGGGAAATCTATGGTTTTTATATGATCGTTTAATCTACAATTTCTTGATTGCCAAAAACTTCAGAAAACGAATTCGCCACTTTAATTTTATGTAACTGTAATATTAACTGTGGGTCTTCTAAGGTGCTTGCCTTTATTTGATATACAGGTGGATTGTCTCCTTCATTTATATTTATAAAAAAAGGATGTTCCACTTCTGATGGATCGTCTGCAACACAAATATACCCCAGTTTACCTAAGTGAATTCCTGGTGGTTCAATATGGAAGTTATCTGACAATTCTGCAAACCCTGAAAATTGTATTGGAATAACTTCTCCTGCTAATGTTTTAAATCTAATAATCAAGCCAGCAATAGGGTATGACGTCAACATTAAAACAACCCAATCTGGAATTGCCTTTTTTAAGTCATCATCAAGTTCTTCGTATTCGCTGTACTCCAACACCTTTCCCAATAGAAAATCAATATCATCTACTGGTTCAACTATTTTTAGATAATTTTCAAGTTCTTTATTCATTAATTGTTGCTACATTCATTACATATGAATAGATCTGCCAGATACATCCATAGCCGCTTCCTTAACGGCCTCTGTGTACGTTGGATGTGGGTGACATATTCTAGCCATATCTTCGGCACTTGCTCTAAATTCCATAAGAGCAACGGCTTCCATTATGACATCAGCCACCCTTGGACCAACCATATGTACACCAAGTAATTCATCCGTGTCTTTGTGTGCTAACACCTTTACTAATCCTTCAGTATCCATACTAGCTCTCGCTCTTCCCAATGCTTTAAAGGGAAACTTACCCACATTGTACGGTATCCCTGACTCTTTGAGCTCCTCTTCTGTTTTTCCAACAGAAGAAACCTCTGGCCATGTATATACTACACCTGGAATTAGGTTGTAATCAATGTGTGGCTTATGTCCAGCAATAGACTCAGCTACAAACATGCCTTCTTCTTCAGCTTTATGTGCCAACATTGCTCCTTTAACCACATCGCCAATGGCATATATATTGTCAACATTTGTTTTTAAATGTTGATCGATTATTACTTTACCTCGCTCGTCAATTTGGACTCCAGCATTTTCTAAACCTAGATTATCTGTGTACGGTTTTCTACCGATAGCAATTAAACAGTAATCCGTTTTTATAGCTAAGATTTCTTCTGAATCTTTTGCTTTAAATGAAACTGTTGCGCCAGTTTTAGTACCTTTTACTCCAGTCACAGCATGATTAAAGTGAAAGTTCATACCTAGCTTTTTTAAGCTTCTTGTCAATTCTCTTGCACAGTCTTTGTCCATTCCAGGAAGCATTCTATCCTGAAATTCAATAACATCAACCTTAGTACCAAGTCTAGCGAATACACTACCCAATTCTAATCCAATGACTCCAGCACCGATCACTACCATAGATTTAGGTAGTTTTTCAATATTTAAAGCTTCAGTAGATGTGATCACTCTATTTTTATCATAGCCCATTGTTGGGGGAGTGATTGGTTTAGAGCCTGTAGCAATGATGATGTTTTTGCCACTAATTTCAGTATTCTTACCATCAGAATGCGAAACTTTCACTGTATTCTTATCAATGAAACTACCCATTCCTGTTAGAATTTCTATCTTATTTTTCTTCATTAAAAACTCTACACCTTTGCAAGTCTGGTCCACTACATCATTCTTTCGTTTGACCATTTGCTTTAAGTCTATTGCTAAAGAACCGACTTTGATACCATGTTCTTCAAATCTTGATTGAGCATTATGGTAGTGTTCAGATGAATCTAATAATGCTTTAGAAGGAATACAACCCACATTTAGACATGTACCTCCTAGGGTATTATATTTTTCGATAATGGCTGTCTTAAGTCCTAACTGTGCACATCTGATTGCTGCCACATAACCTCCAGGTCCTGAACCAATTATCACTACATCGTATTGCATTTCTTGTACTATTTTTTATTTCTTTAATTAAAACTATTCAGTTGGAGCATTTCCACTTTCAGGGTTAGGGCCTCCAGGTGTATTAGGTCTCTTTTTGTTCCTAGAATTCCTGTTGTTATTACTTTTATTTGGTTGGTTCCCACTACCTTTAGACGGCTGTTCGCCTTGAGTAGAGGAGTTATTTGCAGGTTTATCAGATTGAGCTTTCTGGTTGGTGTCTTTATTTGCATTTTGATCACCTTCAGGTCTTGGCCCTCTGCTATTTTTATTCCTACTGTTGCGAGGTTTATTTTGTCTACTTTTCTGTCCTTCAGGATTCGAATTATCACCAGTATTTGGCCTATTGGTAGAATCTGATGATGTTCTTGGTCCTTTTTTGTTCCTATTAGATTTTCTACTTTTCTTTTTCTTTACCTCTGCCGGCAATTCGATTACACCAGTTACATCTGCAAATTCAATTTCTTTGTCTGCTTCTAAAATTTCAACTGGAGTATAAAATGACAATAGGTCCGCTGGTTTTTCACCTTTAGCATTCAACGCTAAGATCTCTTTAACCTTATCCTTATCTAATGGATGATAAGCTCCTCTTAATGAAATATCGTCATATACATAAAACATTAAGCCTTTAAAGATATCTGTCTTAACTAAATTAGCCCTCCCTTTCATGGTTTTTAATACATCTGCTCTCTTAGGAAAATCCTTTAAGGCATCTAGATATGTATCCAGCTCATAATTTAGGCAACATTTCAATCGGCCACATTGTCCAGACAACTTCGTTTGATTGATCGATATATTTTGGTATCTAGCTGCAGCTGTATTGACCGATTTAAAATCAGATAACCAAGTCGAACAACACAGTTCTCTCCCACAACTACCCAAACCACCTAATCTAGCACTTTCTTGTCTAGACCCAATTTGCCTCATCTCTATCTTAATCCTAAACTCTTTAGCGTATTCTCTTACTAGTTCTCTAAAGTCTACTCTTCCATTCGCGGTATAATAAAATGTAGCTTTTTTTAGATCTGCTTGGTATTCGATATCTCCAAGCTTTAGTTCTAAACCTAAAGATCTTGATATTACTCTCGCTCTTACTAGATTTCTCTTTTCTAAAATTCTTGCCTCTCCTAATTTTTCTGAGTCTCGTTCATTTGCTTTTCTTACAATTCTATCTGTAATTCTACTTTCTGGTACAGATTTTTTCTTCATCTGCATTCTAACCAATTCTCCCATTAAGGTGATTTGGCCTACATCATATCCTGGCGAACATTCTACAACCACCACATCTCCTGTATGGTATTGATAAATATTGTCATTACACAAGAAGAAATCTTTCCTTGCTCCGTTCTTGAAGCTTACCTCTACATAATTATAGATAGCAGGGTCATTTATATCTAATGTACTTATCCAGTCATATGTGTTCATCTTATTGCACCCTCCCGTTGCACAGTGCCCTTTATCTCCACAACCTTCTGGTCCACAGCTCGAACATCCCATATTATTTATATATTTTATCGTTTAGATCGTTAACTCTATAGTTTTAAAATCTAAACTACTTATTCAAAAAAAATCTCTTTTAAGTCCGTTTTTGGAAAAACTTTACTCTAAAAGGTGTTTTCAATCAGACAAAATTAATCTCTTTTTGTAGATTAACATTAATATTTTTTAAAATATCTCCAATTAGTATTGTATTAGCCATATAAGATATTTTCATATTGGCATTTCTATTGATGTTTCCTATGGCATTTTCTAACAATAATGAAAGCTTTTCTACTTTGTCTTGATCTATAATCGTTTTCATATTATTTGCCGTTTCTATTTCTATAACTGTGAGGTTTGGTATCCTACCAGTTAGTAAAGAAAATAAATATTCTCTTAGGAAATGCAATCCATAATTTAAAAATTGTAGCTGCAGGTCTTTTGACCAATCTGCCATTTCAAAAGACATCTTTTGCATTTCAATTGCATCAGATTTATATGCAGTTCTTAACCATGAAAACAAAACTTCCGCTAAATTTTTTTCTTCACCATTCGTAATATGTATGGCTTTATTAATGTTGCCTTCCGCTAATTTTGCTATTTGTTCCGCCCTCCCCTCTTGTAATCCCGACTCTTCTTTAAGATAATTAGCTATTTCAGATTCTTGATATGGTAATACTTTTACCAATTGGCACCGAGACAAAACTGTATTTAAAATTTTTCCTTGGTTTTCTGCTACAAGTATTATTATGGTATCAGGAGTTGGTTCCTCTATTAACTTTAATAATCTATTACCTTCTTTACCCAAATATTCTGGTAACCACATTAGTAATATCTTTGGACCATCAGCAAAAGATTGAAGTGCTAGCTTTTGCATTATACTATTACACTCCTTTACATTTATATTTGGCTTAGTATTGCCTGCATCTATTGTTTGCGACCAATCAAAAACATTTAAATAAGGGTTACTTTTTATGGTTTCTCTCCATTTTGGCAAGAAATCATCACTCGTCGTTTCATCTCTGTTTTTACCATCAGCCTTTACTACGGGATATGCCCAATGAATGTCAGGATATATATACTTATGCGATTGTTTACATGATTGACAGTTTCCACAGCTATCATCATTAGATCTATTAGTACAGACCAAGTAAGATACAAATGCAAGAGCAAGTGACAATGCACCTGAACCTTCTTTACCTAGAAACAATTGGGCATGAGGAATCCTGCTATCTTTTACTTGCTTGAGTAAAAGTTCTTTCTCCTTATTTTTATATGGGATGTCTCTAAAAAACATATTAGCTTTTCACCCATCTTAAAATCTCTTCATCTAGAGGAGAAACTGATGACGGAAAAGAGTTTTCTATTGTTCCGTCTTCGTTTATTAAAAACTTAGTGAAATTCCATTTTACTTCAAAATCACCTTTCCCGTTTTCATCAGATTGCGTCAACCATTTGTAAAGGGGATGTATTTTTTGTGTTATTCCTATTTTTTCTGTCACTGGAAAGGTAATCTTATAGTTTGTGGAACAAAATGACTGGATTTGTTCTGCACTACCGGGTTCTTGTCCACCAAAGTCATTGCACGGTACACCAAGTACAATTAATTCATTTTCAAATGACTCACTTAATTCTTGTAATTGTGCATATTGTGGGGTGAATCCGCATTCAGATGCCACATTAACAATTAATATTTTTTTGCCTTTGAATAGTGACCAATTTAAATCAGTGCCATCTATCATTTTAATATTTATGTCATAAATGTTTTCTTTAATAATATTCATATCAGTATTTTGCAGCGTTATTGATAAACTTATAAGTAGAGTTATTATCATCATATTGACATTATTAAATTATTGAACTGATTTGATTATGCAAAACATATCACTTCAAATTTTGTTTTAATTTTCATGAAGGTCAAATATAGACCATTTTAAAGGAATAACAACAATCATAAATGAGGATCTCCGTATACCGCAAAGCTCACTTTAATGCTGCTCACAGATTATATAACCCAAAATGGGATAATAATAAGAATCAAGCTGTTTTTGGCAAATGTAATAATCCTAACTATCATGGGCATAATTATGAGCTAGAAGTGAAAATTACCGGAGAAGTTGATCCAAATACTGGTTATGTTTATGATCTTGGTAAACTAAGAGACATCATAAAAATAGAAGTAGAAGACCGGCTTGATCATAAAAACTTAAACCTAGAAGTAGAAGAATTTAAAGACCTCATACCAACTGCCGAGCACATTTGTTATGTTATTTACAACTTACTCAGAGTCAAAATAGCAGACCAATACGAAGTTGGGGTAAGGCTTTGGGAAACTCCAAGAAATTTTGTTGAGTATCCAGCTTAAACTTTATATTAAAAAAAAGACCCTAATGGGGGAATTAGAGTCTTAGTAAAAGGTTTTGTAATTCTTTATTACACTAATTAGCTGAAACACTGCCTGCTAAAGACTGCTTTAAATGTTTTTTATAGGCCCTACCTACTGGTATAGAATTACCGCTTATGAAACATTCATTATTAGAAATATCAAATTGTGACACTCTTAAAATATTAACAGCAAATTGCCTATGGGCTCTCTTTAACATTGGGTAATTAAAGTCTTCTATTAGTTTAGCTAAAGGATATCTGATAGTATGAATAGCATTATTTAAATGTAAAATACAATAATTGCCATCTGTGTTTATATATTCAATTTCTCTCTTAGGTATTGGTATTAGTTTGCCTTTCTTTCTATAGTAAAATATATCATCTTCTATGCTATTATCAGACTTGCATAACTGAGCCTCAGTTATACTTTTAATGGCATGTATATTAAATGGCATGGGTAAAAAAGCTTTAAAATTAAATTTCTTTATTTTATTGTAAACAGAGGTTTCATAGTTATCCGCATAGAATAATATAGGTGAGTCAAGTTGAAATTTATTTAAAATTTCTATCATGTCAAATTTTGAAGATAAGTTGACTATCAGCAAATCAAAAACTTTCTTTGACAATTGAGATTCTATAGAGTTTGACTTTGATTTTTGTGTTATTACAATATCTCCTAATTGCGACAACATCTCGCTTACCTTTTCTAAAAACTCTTTATTTGAATCTAATAATAATACACTTTTCATAATTGTTTTAATTTTATTAGCTTATAGTAGTTGCTGATAAAATTTAAGACTATAAAAATGTTGTTAGGTCACATCTATTGTCCCAATAAGTCGAAATTTGTTATTAAAAGTTTAATTCTCGCTCTAAAAGTTTCTACTTGATCGGGTTAATAAGTTTTTCTATTGACTAATACATAATATTTAATAACTAGATTTAAGTTTTATATCTTTGCATTCTAAAAAATAATTATGGCACTGACAGAGTCCAATATGCTTCCAATAGGTACGAAAGCTCCTAATTTTGTTTTACCAGATACTATTTCAGGTTCAAATATGTCTCTTGAAAATATAAAGGGTAAAAAAGGAACAGTAATTATGTTTTTATGTAATCATTGTCCTTATGTCATTCACGTAAATAGTGAATTAGTAAAGATGGCAAATGATTATATATCTAAGGGTATAAATTTTGTGGCTATCAGCTCAAACGATGTAGGCAACTACCCTCAAGATTCTCCAGACAAAATGTCTATAGTAGCAAAAGTACTTATGTATCCATTCCCTTATTTGTACGATGAAACTCAAGAAGTGGCAAAAGCATATGATGCATCATGCACTCCAGACTTTTATGTTTTTAATGAAGAAATGATGTTATACTATCGAGGTAGATTAGATAAATCAAGACCTGGTAATAGTGGAGATCTAAATGGAGTAGATCTTAGATCTGCAATCGATGGAATGTTATTAAAAGAAAAGAGTCCAAGCAAACAATATCCAAGTGCTGGGTGCAATATTAAGTGGAAAAACTAGTTATTTGTGAATCTTTAAGAGTATTCCAAAGACTTTAAGAAACTATTAAGAAACTTTTAGGACTATTAAGCTGTCATAAAGTAGTGAAGACAAAACAAAGTTTTACATTTGCCTTCCAAAATTAAAAATAGTGTTATCACTATCGTTTTATAATCTTAAAAATTAAAAGGATGAAAAAATTCATTTATTCAATCATGTTCGTTGCTTTAGGGTATATCTCATTACAAGCACAAAGAATAGCAGTAGTAGATATTAATGCTGTATTATCAGCTGTACCTGAATATAAAGTAGCTGAAGTAGAAATAGATAGAATAGCTGCGGAATGGAGACAAGAGATCTCTAAAGAATATGATAAGATAAAATCTCTATACAATAAATATCAAGCTGAGCAAGTACTGTTAAGTGATGATGCAAAGGCGGAAAAAGAAAATGAAATTATCAAAAAGGAAGAAGAAGTTAGAGAACTTCAAAAATTAAAATTTGGTCCTGATGGAGAGTTGTTCAAAAAAAGACAACAAATGGTTACTCCTATCCAAGATAAAGTATTTACAGCGATTAATGATTATGCAGCAGATAGAGGATATGATTTAATCTTTGACAAAGCAGGATCAGCTGGATTGTTATTTACATCTCCAGATTTTGATAAAACTGATGATATAATCAAAAAAGTTAAATAGACTATTTAAGTGATTTAAAACATATGATAAAATGATATGTTATTAAAATCACTTAATTAATAAAATTTCCTAACAACAGAATACACATTACAAATGAGCAAAATTAAGTTAGTTCTAATAATAGTTACCATAATATCAAGCTTATCAATAAATGCCCAAAAATATGGGTATGTGAATACAGAGGAACTCATTACGTCTTTACCAGAAGTAAAGACAGCAAATGATATCATCGAGCAAATGAAGGATTCATTGACTATCAAGGCACAGGAAATGGTACAGGGATTGCAAAATAAATATAGAGATTTAGAAGCTAAAGTAAATGACATTGCTCCTAAGCAACTTGAAATAGAAAAGAAATTGTTACAAGCAGAAGAACAACAACTGCAGGTCTTCGATCAAAACAGTCAGCAAGCTATTTATGAAAAAAGTGAAGCTTTACTTGGACCTATCCAAGAAAAAATAAATAAAGCTATCGTTGAAGTAGCAACTGAAGGAGAGTTTACATATATATTTGACACAAGCGCTGGCAATATTTTATATGCTGACAATGCTTTAGATGTTTCGGCATTAGTAAAAGCAAAGCTTTAATAAAATGACAGCCTCTATGAAAGTGATTTCGAGCACTATACTTCTAATTGTTACTTTTGGAATACATGGTTTTGCACAAGTTAATGCAGGAGAAAGTCTAGAAAAAGCAGCTAAACAAATGATTTCATCCATTGTTTCAGAGGATTATGCCACTTATATTGATTTGGTTTATCCTACAGCAGTAGAAGTTTTTGGTGGTAAAGACATTATGGTTAAAATGACCAAGACAAACAAAGATGCACAAAAAGATGCTGGACTTATTCTAGCTGAAGCAGACTTTATCAAATCTAGTCCTATATTAAATAACAATTTGAATCTACAATCAATTATTACATTTGACTACAAAATGTCTATTGGTGGTCAAAATTATAAAGGTCAAAATTATCTTTTTGCAATTTCCGAAGACCTTGGTAGTAAGTGGTTTTTTGTCGAATTAGAAACTTTTGACGAAGAAAGTATTAAGACTTTTGTACCTAGTTATAATGCTAATCTTGAATATCCAATGCTCGTAGGAGCTCAACTAATTCAAGACAAATAAGAGTAGTAAAAAACTACAAAATAAAAACTGTTTATGTTCAAAAATGTTACTCTAGTCATTTTATCAATTCTCTGCTTTAGTTTAGTTGGGATTTGCCAAAACAGTTGGGGTATATTATCAATGGTAACTTTTCAAAAGACATATGATGAGGATTTTGGTATGGAATTATCCACTCCTACATATTCTTCTTTACTGATGAAATTAGATGGTAGTGAAATAGAGGTAGAAGGGTATTTTATTGCCTTAAATGGTAAAGAAAAACAAAATCACTTCATGCTTTCTAAGTTTCCTCAATCAACTTGTTTTTTTTGTGGTAAAGCAGGGCCAGAAACGGCAATGCAAGTGTTTTTAGCTGATGAAAAAAAGCTGGCTTATACTGAAGATAAAATAAATGTTAGAGGCATACTGAGGATCAACAACTCAGATCCAACAGGGCTGCTCTATACTTTAGAGCAAGGCAAAGTAGTTGATTAAAAAAATTAAGAAAATGAAAAACAGAGGCTTTTTAATATTTCTTTTATTCATGTTAGGCATTGGATTGCATGCTCAGATAGATGCTTCTAATTCTTGGAAGACTCTTTCTAAAATAACATATAAAAAAGAAATGGATGAACTAATGGGGTTTAAAATAGATAAGCCTGTCTTTAGTGATCCAATAAAAGCATTAGAGGGTAAAGAAATAGTAATGAAAGGTTATATTATACCAACTGATGGTTACAAGTCACACAAAGAATTTATCTTTTCTGCCTTTCCTTATAATATGTGCTTCTTTTGTGGTGGAGCAGGGCCAGAAACGGTAATGGAAGTCGAAGCTACTGAGCCAATCAAATATGTAAATGAGTCTATAACTATTAAAGGTATATTACAATTAAATAGTGATGATGTTAATAGGTTGATGTACAAGCTTACCAATGTTAGACTAGTAACAAACTAGTCCATGAAGTTTGATCACATAGTTTTAGATCTTGAAAACAAGGTCCGATTAAGCGATTATGTTCATATTGCTTTTCCACATTTAATATCCAAAAAAGCTGGCCAAAAGTGCTTAAAAAAAGGAAACATCTATCTAAATAGTCTGATAGGTAATTCATATGATTGGGTAGAAAATAATGCTACAATTACACTAAATGAACCTGTAGTAATTCCTCCAAAATCTAACATCAAGTTTGATGTTGTATATGAAGATGAGTATATGGCGATCATTGATAAACCTGCAGGTATTAATGTGTCGGGTAATAGAAAAGCAATTAGCCATTTTCTCAATGTGAATTTGCAACCTTCTAATGCCTTTGATGTACTGCCTAGGTTTACAGCTGTCCATAGGCTTGATAGAGATACTAAAGGGTTATTGATTATTGCTAAATCAAAGAGGTCTCAATTAAATCTGCAATCTCAATTTGAATCAAGGACCATACAAAAAATATACCATGCAATTGTAATTGGACACCCTTTAGAACCAACCGGAACTATTGATAATGAAATAAACGGTAAGCCTGCAACCACAAAATATAAAGTACTTTATCAAACTGACTCTTGTCTATTTGGTGCCTTATCGTATTTAGAACTCAATATACTTACAGGTAGAAAACATCAAATAAGGATACACTTGAGCAGTAAAGGACTGCCAATATTAGGTGACAAATTGTATAATAATCACAAACCCATTGGAATCGGAAAGGGTATGTTTCTATTTGCAGACCAAGTAACCTTAAACCATCCAATTAGTGGAGATAAACTTAGTTTTTCAATTCCCGCACCTCCAAAAGTAAAAAGAGTGCTAAATTATTATGGAATAGTACAAGAAAATAATGGATTCATAGATTAATGGTGCACTGTATGAACTAAGACCTTATATTTGTATTAAACTATATAAACTAAACATATCAAATGACAAGAATTACACCTGTAGTTAAAAACTTAATAATTATTAATGTCATCCTATATTTTGGTTTGAAATATGGGCTTGATGCTTTTAAGGCTAACTATTATATGTACTTATTGCCAATTGGCGAAGGATTTAACCCATACCAGCTCTTTACTCATATGTTTATGCATGGCGACGAACGCCACTTGTTTTTTAATATGTTGACTTTATTTTTCTTAGGACCCATTACCGAACAGACTTTAGGACAAAAGCGATTTTTAACCTTATTCATTACTGCTGGAATTATTGGAGGAATAACTCACATTCTAACTTCAAATGCTGCTGCAGTTGGTGCTTCAGGAGCTATTAATGGTGTAGTTGTTGCCTTTGCTACAATGTTCCCAAACATGAAACTCATGGTTTTTCCCCTTCCGTTTGAAGTAAAAGCGAAGTATTTAGTAGGTTTGTTTGTATTTATTGATTTTTATTTTGGTGTGACAAATTATTCCTCAGGCATAGCACACTTTGCTCACTTAGGAGGCGCCATTACTGGATTTGCAATGATACATATGTGGAAACTTGCTAACTTACGTTAATATTTATAACAATTAATACTATAACAAAAAATGTTTAGCTCAATAGCAGACGATATCAAAAGTGCTTTTTCTTATGGTCATATGGTGACAAAACTAATGATCATCAATACTGCTGTATTTGTTGCTTTAGCCTTAATACAAGTGTTTACAAAAAATATAGGTATTTATGAGCCTATAATTAATAACCTTGTTATGCCTACTAGGGCTATTGAGGTGTTATATAAACCGTGGACCATCATCACCTACATGTTTGTACAAGAAGGATTTTGGCATTTAGTTTGGAACATGGTCGGGTTAAATATCTTTGGTAAAATAGTCGGAGATCTATTAAATGATAAGAAAATATTTCCTTTGTATTTGTTGGGAGGCATTGCAGGTGCCTTACTTTTATTATTAGTTGCTCCTTTGTTAAGTCATATTGGTTACGGTAATATGAGAGGTGCATCAGCAGGTGTACTCGCTATAGCTATGGCTGGAGCAATGGTAGCTCCTGATTACAATATAAGGTTGATATTACTAGGCAATGTAAGACTGAAATACATTGTACTTTTTTTTATCATCTTCGATCTAATAGCTTCGCAAGGTTATAATAATGCTGGCGGTCATATTGCACACTTAGGCGGTATGTTGATGGGTGCATTATTTGTCTATCTACTTAAAAATGGTCGAGACTTATCAATCCCTATATCTAATATCTTTGACTGGGCATATAATATTAGTAACCCACGTACCAAAAAATCGACTTACCGTCCTGTAATGAAAGTAGAACACAGGTCAGAAAGATTAAACAAAGACCATTTAGCTAAAAACGGACCAGAAAGTGAAGTTAATTTTGATGAAAAATTAGATATGATTCTAGAAAAGATAAAGGTCAAAGGTTATGATAAACTTACACAAGAAGAAAAGGACTTTCTAACAAAAGCTAGCCAAAAATAATTGTATGAAATTATTTGGTAAAATAGCTTTGGCGTTAAATATCATTCTAGTGTTTATAACATTAGGATCTTATTTGTCGCCAGGTATTGATCCTGATAAGGTATGGTTCTTTTCCGTTTTGGGTTTATTGTACCCAATATTACTTATATTAAATGTGGTTTTTGTTGTTTTTTGGTTTTTAAAAGATATAAAATATTCATTAATTTCTATATCTATCCTTCTCATTGGTTATATACACTTTAGAGAGTTTTGGGCGATATCTAGTCCTAAGAAATATGATCCTACGAATTCTATCTCAGTTGTAAGTTACAATATAAGTAATGCTATTGGAGCTTATGACAAAGACATTGATAAGAAAAAAAAATTGCGAAAAGAGATGAGTCATTTCTTATCACGGTTTCAAGATGAAGATATAATATGTATGCAAGAAGTGGGCACTTATGCCTCTGAAGTCTTAAATAAGGCTATCCCTAATAAAAATGTACATAAACTTGATAAAGGGGCAATCATCATGTCTAAGCACCAAATTATTAAGAAAGGAGAAATTGATTTTGGTACAATTACAAATTCCTGTTTATGGGCAGATCTAAAGATAGGTCTGGATACAATTAGAGTTTATAGTATACATTTAATGAGTAATTCAATAACTCTGGATGCTGATAAAGTACTGGATGAACCTCAACTAGATACTGATAAAACTTGGCTTGGCATAAAAGGCATTTTTTCTAAATATGTAAAAAATCATATCATTAGGAGTAAACAAGCTGTATTGGTAAAATCACACATTGATAAATCACCTCATCCAACTATAATTTGTGGGGATTTTAATGATACTCCATTAACATATACTTATCGAAAGCTCTCAGCAGGCCTGGTAGATAATTTTACTAAAGCCGGTAATGGTCTAGGTACTACTTTTAATGGTAGAATTCCATTATTGAGAATTGACTATATCTTGTCAGATACTAGTTTTGAAGTACAAAATTTTAATGTGATTAAGGAAAACTTCTCAGATCATTACCCCGTAGCTTCTATACTTTCAGTTGGAAAATATTAGTTTTAGATCATTGAATTAACATTCTCATCAACGAAGCTTTTAATTTGATTAAGATCATTTATTATTGAGAAAGAACTGTCCAATTTTAAATTCTGTTTTATTGTTTGATATCCTGATAAAATTATATGACAATCAGGAGTGTACAGTCTTAAATCCTCCAAGTAAGGTTGCAACGGCAACTCAGAATAACTATCATTAAATAAAGTAAAAATATAATCAGGTTTGTAAATATTGTATCCTTCTACTACATCTAAAAGTGGTATCTGACTACCAAGATATAGTACATTGGCTCCTTTTTTTCTAAGCAAATAGTAAATAAAAAGGAGACTTAATTCATGACCTTCATTGTCGGGGAGATAAATTAAAAATTTCTTTGCATCAACATCAAATACAGGGTCGAGTTTATCTATTTCTACACTTATCTTACGTCTAATAATACTACTTACAAAATTTTCGTGTATTCCTTTAATAGCATTTGATAACCACATTAAGGATAACTTATCTAGCAAAGGATAAATAGTTTGCTCCATGGTTTCTTCAAACCCCAAGTCTATAATTTTATGGTTCACAATTTTTAAAAACTTGTGCTCGCTTAATTCGAATATTGACAACATCAAACTATCTATTTCATCTGCATTTTCATCAACCACTTTGCAATAACTCGCTACTTTGCAAGTGATTTCTTTAGGTGAAAGACAAGCTATTTTTGATATTTTATGACCATGTTTATTTAGATAAGCGATGTTTAAGATAATTTTTAGATCTTCCTCATCATAATATCTGATATTGGTACTGCTTCGCTTAGATGGTAAAATGTCGTATCTTTTTTCCCAAATACGAATTGTATGAGCCTTTACTCCTGAAAGTTTTTCTATGTCTGCTATTGAATAAGTAGCCATATATTAGATATTATTCATCTTTTAATTATGTTAATAAAATTACAATATTAGATATTACTAATGGTTTAACAAATATAGATTGACTTAGTTTAAATTAAAATTTAACTCCCAGTAAAAAAATAAACTTTTAGGTTAATAATCATTTATTAAATCAACTATTGTTATTTCAATATTTTAGTTGCTTCAAATCTTTTCTTAAGTTTAAATGTTAATATCTTTGAATACTTTAAATGAAGTGATTTATTGAAAGATACTAATAAACATAATAAGATTTAAATGAAGATAGGAATTGTTTGTTATCCAACATATGGAGGAAGTGGTGTAGTAGCAACAGAATTAGGGATAGGATTAGCAAAAAGAGGACATGAAATTCATTTTATTACCTACAAAAGACCTGCTCGCTTAAGTTCTTTTTATTCAAATATTTTCTTGCATGAAGTTAACAACATGGAGTATCCATTATTTGAATATACTCCTTATGAAACGGCCCTTGCTAGTAAGCTAGTTGATGTAATAAAATACGAAAAACTAGACATATTACATGTCCATTATGCTATACCTCATGCAGCAGTCGCGTACATGGCAAAACAAATTTTACTCACTTATGGAGTAAAAATTCCAATAGTTACAACACTGCATGGGACGGACATTACTTTAGTTGGAGCTGATGCTTCCTTTAAACCTGTAGTCGAGTTCAGTATCAATAATTCCGATGGTGTAACTGCCGTTAGTAAACAATTAAAAACCCAAACAGTAGAAAATTTTGAACTAACTAAAGATATTAAAGTCATCTATAATTTTATTGACTTTGAAAGATTTAAGAAAATTGATAAGGATCATTTCAAGAAAGCTATAGCGCCTGATGGTGAAAAAATATTGGTACATACCTCTAATTTTAGAAAAGTCAAAAGAGTAGAAGATGTTGTAAAAATATTTGAAAAGGTATTTAAAGAAGTGAATTGTAAACTCTTATTAATTGGCGATGGGCCAGAAAGACAAAATCTTGAAAATCTTTGTAGACAAATTGGTTTGTGTGATCACATTCGTTTCCTTGGAAAACAAGATGCCATTGAGGAATTGCTAGCTATTTCTGATATATTTCTACTTCCTTCAGAAAATGAAAGTTTTGGATTAGCAGCTTTGGAAGCCATGGCATGTGAAGTACCTGTAGTGTCCTCTAATGCTGGAGGCATCCCAGAAGTAAATATAGATGGAGTAACAGGTTATTTGCATGATGTAGGAGATGTGGATAGTATGGCGGCTTCTGTATTAAAAATACTAAAAGACCCACGGCTACACAAAGAAATGAGTGCCAATGCTCTAGCTAAAGCTAAAACCTTTCACATAGACCAGATTCTGCCAGACTATGAAGATTATTATACTGAGATAATAAAAAACCATAAATAAATGATAACTGGCCAAGCACTAATAGGGGGAAAGGAAAGGTCATTTGACCTTACAAATGCAATTGATATTACTATTCCTTTTGTAAATGGTGGAGTAGGCCCTAATTGTTTTTATGCTCCATTATTTGAAGCTTCGCCTTTAGTAAGTGGTGATTTTGTGGGGTCAACCAAATCAGGTAGCCCTGTCAATTTTTACAATGTAAGGATAAATCCCCACGGTAATGGCACCCATACGGAATGTGTGGGCCACATATCTAGCGAAAAAATTTATATTAAAGATGTATGTCCATTTGGCTTACTTCCTACAATTTTAACTACTATCTATCCATTTAAAGTGGAGAATGGTGATAGAGTAATTAAAAGAAATCAAATAAATGAAATAGTTATCCCGCTTGGTGTCAATACACTTGTAATAAGGACAATGCCTAATTCAGATGATAAGCTATCAAGAAACTATTCGGGAAGTAATCCTCCATATTTTGATGTAGATGCAATTAAACATATAATTGATATAGGTATTGAACATCTAATTGTCGACTTACCATCTGTAGATAGAGAGGAGGATGGCGGTGAGGTCGCTGGCCATAAAGCTTTTTGGTCTATTAGTACTAGTATTGACAAAAATAAGACAATTACAGAGATGGTTTATATTGCAAATAATATAAAAGATGGTTTATATTTGTCTTCTATCAATGCCGTGCCATTTGAATTAGACGCTGCACCGAGTAGAATTTTGCTTTATCCAATAATTGATTGACATGAGCGAATTTGACTTTTTAAATAAAGACAGTATATATTTCCAATACTTTAGAAATGGAGATAACTCTTTTATGCATAAAGTCAAATTTTTTGAAGATCACAAAGCAGATATAGAATATCTTGATATTGATTTAAAGCAAGAAATACTTATAGACTATATATTATGTCTATTTGAAGTTGGCCGTTACGAAAAGTTTTTAAATGATGTAGATTACGTTGTCGAAATGGTGATTGCAGAAAACATCTTTGAATATAATGGTGAAAATATATACAATCTCTTATTAAGAAAAAAAGCAGCTTGTTACATCAACTTACAAAGACCAAGTGAAGCTCTAAAACTAATTAGACAATTGTTGAGAGTTGAACCAGATAATATCAATTTGCCCTATTTTTATTATATCTGTAATAGAAAGATTTCACAAGGTAGCGAGGACATCATTAAAGGCATTGCTATTATATCTTTAATGTGTGGGTTGTCCTTAAAATTTGCTGAAACCTTTGTAGTAGACCCTTTCTTTAGTGATTACCTAAAAGCATTTAGTACTATAACTACCTCCTTTTTTATAATTGGGTCTGCATTATTAGTATCAAATGAGGTATATCGTCGATGGTATATTAATAGGGAAATCAAGAAGATCCAGAGGAAGTAAAAGTAAGTTTTAAATTAAAACGCTGAGCGACATTATCCACCGATCATAGATAGAGCGAATAAAAAAAGTATAAAACCACCTGAAATTTTGAAAAGCATCAAGAGTTACATCCATGCCTACAAATATTATTTGACCGAAAACAATAAAGAAAAGTAAAATACCAAATGCTATTATAGAGAACTGAATGGCAATTTTCTTTTTGTTTTTATTATCAAATCCTTTAGTTGCCTCAAAATAAACTGACACACTACCAGTTGGATCAATTACAGCAAATAAAAGAAAAATGTAGTTAAAAGTTCTGCTATTCTATTCTTTTTGCATGAGTAGTAAATGATACTCCTTGAGTCCCTTGCATTGAATTCATCACACCTTCAAATATTGGTTCAGGGCACTTATGTGGTGTTTTCCACTCAAACAAAAAATTGGATCCTGTTCCCCCTTCAGTATCTTCCTGAGCAATTACTATTTCAATTGTTTCCATAGGCAAAATAAATATAGGTCTCTCAAAGTAGGATCTTATCTTTGAACCTTGAGTATTAAAGTAATCTGCTCTAGTAATATAAATGGTATCTAGCTCACTAACATTCCTAAGGCTAATCATCCCTGTCATGTTATATTTTTGATGTTGAGAATAACTATATATTTGGGAATAAACCGAAAGGTAAGACTTTCCAATGTTTAGCGAGTCTTCCATTTTTATATCAGCGGTTCTTTGTGACCAATCTTCTTCATGTACTTCGTATGTTTTAATATCTTGTGTACATCCAATTATAGTCAATAGTAAAAATAATATGTATTTCATTTCTTAAAATAATTTTTATTATACAACTCAAAATGAGGGTCTTCCTCTGTTATTCTCAATTATACAAAGATAAGTATTTTATACTCTTTAAGGGTTGAGATTTAAAACATATGTATCCATTGTAGTAGTTTAGTATAAAAACTTTTGTTGGCACTAGAAATCATTTTTTTCAAGACTATAAATGTAATTCTGATTCAATATTCCATAGTACTCTATATCAATGAAATCACCATTATCTAATTTGAATTCTTTCCTTAATACTCCTTCTTTTTCAAATCCGGTTTTCTCCGCAATTACCTTACTTCCAATATTTTCTTCTCCGATTCTTAAGAATATTTTCAAGAGGCCTAATGTCTCAAAACAATACTTAATAATATTTCTAATCTGTTCTGTCATTATGCCTTTTCCTTCATGTTTTTCACTTATGAAATACCCAAGCTCACATTTTGAGGTTTCTATATCAATGTTTTTAACATTGATATAGCCAATCAATTTTTCTTCCATATATATACCGAATGAATATTTTTCTTGAGCATTTCTGCTCTTATCACTTTCTACTAAATGCTTTTTAGAATCTTCTAAGGTCTTAATTTCTTTTGTTGTATTTGGAAAATACTTTTTAAGTCTTGCTCTATTGCTGTTGATTAATTCAAAAAACATAAAATAGTCTTCTTGATTTATAGGTCTTATTTCACTTTTCATATGCTAACTTGTACAAATTAATAAGTTTTTCTAAGCAAAAATATAATAAAAAAGCCGAGATCACTCTTATGTGATCTCGGCAAACCCATCGTTACACAAATGATAACAATTTAAGTTAGTGCTTTGGGGATAATTATTTGTTGCTTATAGGCTTGGTTTGTATATTCGACTAATTAGATTATCTACAATGTATCCTTTCGTTTTTGCATAGAAAGCATCTAAAGATTCTACGTACGTATGATAGAAGTAATTAAGAATCAATCCAAGTATTAGTGCTACAAGAGTCGTGTCAAATGCAGAGTTTAAATAGCCCGTGAGTATTGGCATCCCTTCTTCTGTTTTGGCTAAATGAGCACTACCAATTGCAGTTGTTAATCCAATCAGCGTCCCGATAAAACCTAAGGACATGATGGCATTGATCATATACCTTATCATCGACAGGCTACTTTCTGTTTCTTCTTTGTTGTTTTCTATCTGAACATCCAATACTTGTAAGGTTTCTGAGATCGAGTTGTCGTTTCTGTATTGGGTACAAGCTTTTTTAATAAAATCCGTAATTAAGAAATTAAAACCTCTTTTTTGAAGGTCTAAGACGCTTAATTTGATGTCGCTCACTTCGTCAGGAGACAATACTAACTGATCTTCGTCTGGCAAGATGTTTAAAGCAAAACCTTCATATTCATCTTTTATTTTACGGTTTTTTGATTGGAGTTCCAGAATGCCATAGTAAAATGCAAAATAGCACCCAAATTGTATATAACCTGTCCAAGTGCCACCGAACATCGTAAATATCCTCTGTGCAGCTGGAATGATTGAAGAAATATCATTTAAAAATATGAGTAAAACCCAAGTAATAGTAGCCAATCCAAGGCTCAGTAATATCGTGTAAAATCTATTATTTTTCATTTTAGTAAATTTAATTTTATTATAAAAATTGATGAGTTATTGTTAAAAATTTTTCAAAAAAGTAAATGATCCGTCAGATTGAACAACCATTTTTCCGAGTAATGTTCTTTCAGTTTTATTCAAAGGAAGTTCTACTGAGAAGGTTTCTCCTTTGTCGTTTCCATCTTCTGACTTTGTATAGACTAATGCATCGATTAAAATAGAGGTATTATCACCTTCTGTTGCTTTAAACTGAGCGTAAATATTGTATTCCCCTTCAATGATATTGTCAAATTGACGTACCGCTTCTTGAGTGGTTCTTAAATCCCCTCCGAAGATGGAAGTTTTAGATTTACCACTATCCCAAAATCCAATGGTACTATTTCTTCTTCTTGCTCCATAGACACAACTTCCCTCTTTGCAAACGAATAAATCAACATTATTCTTGATATCTACCCATTTCACTTCTACCGACAATTTACATGGCACTGAAGGAAGGTCTCCTTTATATCTGGAAGCTACAGTAGCAGGCTTTGGACTTTCTTTTGCCTGTGGTTTTGAATCTTCCATAGGCTTTAACGCCGCTAATTGAGTTGGTTCTTTTTTAATTGAAGGCTTATTGACAATAAGTTTGTTTACTTGTGGACACTTGGGGCAGTCAGGACATTTTTTCTGTGGTGGACAGTCTTTCATTTCTGGCATCCTCTGAAAATCTGTAATCAATACCAACAAGCTGTCCCCAGCAGATCTTTCTTGCAAGGAGTCCGGTATTTCTCCGAAAAACTTTCCACTCAAAGTATCCATTACTACACTTAGTTGAACAGAATTTCGTGGTGATTCACCCCCTTTGGGCACTACAATAAAAAGAAATAAAACAGCTCCTAATGCTCCAGAAAGAATATCTAAAAAAGATAGGTTGAACATTTCTATATCTCGTCGTTTCATGATGAGTTAGTTTTTTTGATAGTTAAATAAATGTGTTGATTGGGTTTGTTTTGCAACTGGAAGGTCGAATTATTTTGACCTTCCAGCGGCTGCTAATTAATTGGTGATTGATTGTTTGGAGTCAATTTTAATTGTTTCGTTTCTGCTGATTGGAAAGCTACAATGTTGGCATTTCGAAGCTTCTCCTGGCTCATCAGTTCCACAGTTTTTACAACTAATTTTTTGTGTTTTCCTTTTTTGGTTGGAGATCGGAATCGTATTATCTTGAATTAACATGCCTTTCATGTTACATTTTTTGCAAGAGGTTGTTCCAATCTCGTTGTTAGTATTACAGTTTTTACAAATGAGCATGGCGATTAGTATTTAGATCCTACGTTGAAATTTATTCTGTGCTCATAGCCAATTTCGAATGATATAGTGTTGGTTTTAATACTCCCTGTAGCTTTTGCTATTTCACCAAATGAGTTATACGTTAGGTATGCATTATTGCCTATGTTGCCTGAGCTTTCAAAGTTGATGTTAAATTTAAAGTTGCCGTTATCATTTAATTTATAAATAATGCCTGGGCTAAAGATGAAACTGACATTGCCTGTTTTAAGTACTTCGTCACCAAGTTTACCTTTTTTAAGCTCAGTTTCTATAGGTCCCTTGTTGCCACCACCCAGTAAATTGAATTCATCCACAATTGTACCATTTCCTTTCAAGATGTTAATAGATGGCCCCGCTGCTAGCGTTACTTGCATGTTCTCTCCACCAAATGCATACCTTAATAATATTGGGACACTTAGTACATTATAAGAAATTTTTCTGCTTCTAACTCCTAAATATAAATTGTTGTCATTTGGAAAAGTCCACATATAGCCATTTGGATCATCTAAGTTTACCTCTGTTTTTCCACCTCTTTGGTTATATCTTATTCCTGATAAAATGGCCCATTTGCCAAAACCAATCCCTAAGTCAACCCCTCCGCCAAATTTTAGGGCCCTAGTATATGTTTCTCCTGGATCAGCAAAGTCTCCGGTGCTTTTTGTTTTTGATAAATTTGCTCCTCCAGATACTCCAATGATAAAAGAAGAGTTTTGTGCAAATAATCCTGACACTGTCATTGCGAAAAGAGTTACGGTTGTAATGATGAGTTTTTTCATTGTAATTAGTTTTAAAAGTTTGAAATATTTTATTATAATTTGTTTGTTTGATGATATATAGAATGATATCTAAAATGGTCATCAAACTTTTAAAAGAAAGTTATTAAAGACTTTGAACTTAATATCTTGTGATAGTGATACTGAGTCCAGTTTGCAAGATTAACAGCGGTTTATATTTCTTGACCTTTATAATAAATATATAAATACCTTATATACCTTATTTGATATTTTGCTACCTTAGCAGTAATAAACTCATATCTTTTAATGTCAAAATTCAAGAATCATATTATCTTAATTCTTCTTGCTTTCATCCCACTGGCATTGTTCGGACAAATGAAAAATATTGGCAATCTAAAAGATCAGGCCTCTAATTTTTATAGAGAAGGAGACTTCAATAACTCAGCTAAAATTTATAAACAAATTTCAGATTCTTATCAAACAGTTGATGTTGATTCTTTTGATAATTACTACTTTCTGTATTTAAAATCACTTGGAAGACATGGTGATACTAGGTTCATCAAATTGCTTGATAAATTTTTAGAGAATGATGCAAAGAGGCCAATAAATCCTCTAATTATTTTGAAGGCAATGTCAGAGAAAGGTAGTTACTTTACTAATAAATATAAAACGGAGGAGGCAATAAAGTACAATTATAAAGTTTTAGAAAGATATCGTAAAGAAAAAATTAATGATATCACTTTACTGTCAAATATATTAAAACAATTGAGTTTTAATTACTTGATTTCTGGTAATGCAGATTCATCTGAACATTATTCTCTTTTAAATTTAGAGTTGGCAAAAGCAAACTACGATCCAGGAGCAACAGAATTTGGATATGCGTATTTTACATTAGGGAATTTTTATTCTGATTATGAAAACGTAGAAAAAGCAGACTCTTTTTTTAACTTGGCTTTGATCAATTTGGAGTCTAATTTAGCTCCAAATCACCCTAACCTTGCAACGCTTTATTATATTTATTCAAATGTTAGGCTGGATTTGGGCTATTTTGATGAAGCTCGAGATCTCTGTTTCAAATCGATAAAAATTTTTGAGGAAAAGGGCATGAAAATTAATATGGCTTATGCCTATACTAACTTAAGCCTAATAGAATCAAGATCTAATAATCTTGAAAATTATAAGCTGTACTTAAATAAGATTAAAGAAATCTATGATGAAGTAGAAGAATACCCTAGCTTAGCTGTAGCCAATATGAATGACGGATTCTCTTCCTATGAAATATCTCAAAACTCTAATTATTCAAAAGCAATAGAATATCAGAAAAAAGCTATGCATGAGCGTATAGCTATATTGGGAGATGATGAATATGAAATGGTGCGGTCCTATTTTAATTTAGCGACGACCTATGGTAGAATAGACAGTTTGGCCTTAGTAAGGTATTACTTAGATAAGTCAATGGCAATTTTTAATAATGAAGGAGTCAACAATACTTTAAATTTTTGGAATGTAAGCTTTGAATATGCTGTCTTAAATCAAAAACTTGGAAACTTCACAGAAGCCATAGAACAAATGTTAAAAGTAACTAATGGCTATGCAAAATTGCTAGGAGAAGACCATCTTTATGTGCTAGAGGGTTATGTGGCAATATTTGAATGCTACTTTTCTCTTAATGATCTTACAAATTATAGAAAATATCTCTACAAAAGTACTGACCCTTACTTTGGGGAGAATATAGCAGAAGTCAAAATTACTTTCGACATTCTTGAAGCCATAAAGAAAAGAATTAGCCTCAGCTTTGAAGAAGCCAAAACAAGAAAAGACATTGTAAATGTATTCGATCAGGTAAATCAAATTGGCCTTGGGTCATCCATTCAAAGGAGCATGATAACGGATAGACGGGATTTGATTGAGTACAACAAAGTGCTATTCAGTATTAATCAATTATTGATAGATAATGCTCTGTCTGCTTATAAAAAATATAATGACCCCTTTTTTGTAAATAAAATATTAGAAATAGATAATGAAAAAAGATCTAACCTTATTAGGTCAAAGATCGGCGAAGATAATTTGCTCTCTTTATCCAAAATGACCAAATCTGAAAAAGAAAAATATAAAAAGCTGAGATCTGAAGCTCGATATTTAGAATTGGTCACTGGTAGTGATGAAGCGTATCAACCCAAAGATCTTTCAGAACGGAAAATTGCTCTTAAGAAGAACCTGAATAATTGGACTGTAAAAAATAAAGACCTCTTTAAAAGTAGAGACTATCAAGTAAGTAAAAATTTTAATGATTTACAAAAGGCCCTAACATCATCAAAAACCAGCTTGCTATCCTTTGATATTGTAGATGGTGTTTATCAGTGCTTATTGATCAAAGGCAAAGATATTGAATTGATCTCTTTAGATAAAGTCTCCACTGTAGATAGCCTTTTGAACAATTTCCTTGCTCTACTTAAAGCCAGAGAGAATGTCTCGGGGATTGAAGCATCTGCACATAAATTATATCAGTCAATTTTGGCTCCTTTGGGTCCTCTTGATGAAAAACTTTTTATAATTACTACCGGAAATCTCAAAAGATTAAACTTTGAGACATTGGCATATACAAATAAAAACACTACAAAAAATAAAGAGGTTGATTGGTTAATTCATCATCATGATATCATTTATGCGGTTAATATTCCAGAACTGAAATCAAAAAAAACAAACACAAACAATAATCTGTTAGTTTTGGCTCCAGGCTTTAAAAAAAATGATACCACTACAAATACCAATCAACTTTCTTCGACACCTTGGACTTTAGCCTTTTGTAAGAAATTAGCAATAGATTATAATGGACTACTACTTTCTGAAAACGAAGCTACATTAGCCAATTGGGAAAGGCATAAAAACGGTCAAAGCATCATACACATTGGAACACATGCTGTAATTGACGATGCAAATCCACTAAACTCTAAATTGTTGTTGGATAATGAAGGGAATGGTATCAATTTTTTTGACATTTATAAGTCCGAACTTAAAAGCAACCTGGTCGTATTAGCTGGTTGTGAAACAGGACTTGGACAACTATCAGAAACGGAAGAACAACTATCATTAGCACATGCTTTCCAATACGCCGGCATTAATAACCTTATACAGTCTATCTGGAAGATCGACGATGAAAGCACCAATATTATTTTAGACGCTTTTTATAAAAATTACATGACTTCTAATGATGTTGGACAATCCCTTAGACTAGCAAAATTAACGTATATTTCGGAAGCAAGCGAAAATTTTAGTTCTCCTTACTTTTGGGCAGGTATGGTATATGTTGGGAATGAAATTGATTATAAACCTGGTAACAACACTGTGAAATATGCTATTGGGATTTTACTTGTTTTTATTCTTGTTTTTATTAATTATAACTTGTTTAAAAAAAAGAAATAATTTCTTAATACAATTTGATGACCTTTTTCAATCAATATCTATATATGTATAACCTATCAATTACTTATTATGAATGACAATCAATATGTGGAGGCTTTCAAGTCTAATGATAATGTTGGTATCAAGCAATTTTACAAAGAAAGTTTTGTAATAGCTAGATCATTTATGCTCAAAAATTATAATTGGATGAGCGACGATGATGTGAAAGATTTATTTCAAGATTCTGTCATTTCATTATGGAAAAATATAAATGAAGGGAAATATATACCCTCTGAGACTACTAAGCTTTCTACATATCTACTACAAGTTTGTAAATTCAAAATTTTAGATAGAATGAAAAAGAAATCAAACCAAATGGAAATATCAAATACCGAAATGATCGAACGATCTGATCTTGCTGATATAAGCACTAATGAAGATGATGATTCGTTAAAAAAGCTCCGGAAAATCTTATTGCAGATGCCTGAAAGATGTAAATCAATATTGACGCTTTACTATTTTGAAAAACTTAAGCTAAATGATATTGCAGTCCAATTGTCTATTGGGCATTCTAGCATCAAAAACGAGAAATACCGATGTATGAACAAGTTAAAAGAAATGTACACAACAAACTAATATTAAGAAAATGCAAGAATCAAATTATAATAGAATACAAGACTATTTCGAAAATAAAATGAGTGAAGCTGATACAACAGACTTTAAAATAGAAATAGAAAATAACAAAGACCTTCAAAATGAAGTGGCAGAGTATAAGACTATAGTAAGCGGAATTGAAACATTTGGAATGCAACAAATGCTTGACCAAATACATGAAGAAGAGATTACAAAAAAACCTAAAAGTTCGGTTAATTCTTTAAAAATCATAGGTCTTGTCGCTTTGTTAGCTTTAATTGGTGCATTAGCATATCAATTGATCAATATACCTCAAAAAGAGAATGTTGAGCCATTAGAAGAGCCTGTTTATCAATCAAATATTCAGTATGCCAAGTCTATGAAATCTCTTGAAGGTTTGCCAGTAACACTTTCTAGTGACAATCAAGCTGCTTTTCAAGAAGCAATGATAGCTTATAGAATGAAAGATTTTAATAAAGCAGATAAGTTATTTGAGCAGATAAATGCATCAAATAGAATATCAGATACCATCTCTATATATCATGCAAATGTGTTGATTGAGCTAGGTCAATACCAACAAGCTATCTCACTTTTATCACCATTGACAATAACAGACAATAGCCCTTACTACTACGATGCCATCTGGTTTCAAGCCAAGGCATATTTATCATATGACAAATTGGACAGTGCAAGGGTTATGATCAAAAAACTAACTGACTCCGATAACAAGTACCAGGATCATGCTGTAACTATTTTTGAAAAAATAGGCGGATATTAATAAATAGTAAATCATTTCTCTAAAAAGCCAGCAACGTCTTCTAATTGCTGGCTTTTTTTTATTGCTCTATTGAGCGTATTTATACTAAATAATTATCAATTATTATTTAATGAAGTGGTGACTAATAAGTAAGTTGGCAAGTTAGTTTGCTTTTTAATTATTTAGATGCTCTTGAATTTGAATAACACTTCGGTTAAAACATCAGTAAATAATAACTAAAATAAATATTTGAAAGTTTGATGACCTTTTTGAGTACCATTCTATATAAGAGTACAATTGCATTAAAGAATCAAATCTACCTTTTAACTAAAAAATATTTATCAAATGAAAACTCTAAATTTAATCAAACTTTTCGCATTCATTTTATCTATCACTATTTTCCAAGCTTGTAGTAAAGATGAGCCAACAGATGGCAAGGGTGGAGAAAATGCTCCATTTACTTTGGGGTGGACAGGAAATGATAATCCATCAAAAGTACCTACAACCACTAACTTTGGCTTTGGGAATGGTACACTTCCCGCTTCTTACAGCATAGTTGATAAGTTCCCACCTATAGGAGATCAAGGTCAATATGGCACATGTGTCAGCTGGGCAGCAGGATATAACTTAAAAACTTCACTGAGTGGAATCCAAAGAGGACTTTCACCGTCAGAACTAGCAAACCCAGTGAATCAATTTAGCCCTAAAGATCTATTCTGGGCAATTCCTAGTAGCCAAAAAGGTGCTTCATGTAATGGTACCCAATTTGAATACGCTTTAGATATTCTACAAAATAGAGGGATAGCAACAATGAGTACAGTACCCTATCAAAATCTTGGAGACTGTAGCAGTCAACCGTCTTCAGACTGGACACAAGAAGCTGGTAATTACAAAATCAAATACTGGAGAAGAATAGATGCCACAGTCGAAGCCGTAAAGCAAAATATATCCAACAACACTCCTGTTGTATTTGGAGCTTATTTGTCTGACAATTTTATGAATTGGAATTCTAACGATGTAATCTCCTCAAACACCACATATAACCAAGTAGGTATTCACTCTGGGCATGCATTAATCGTAGCTGGGTACGATGATAGTAAAGGGCCAAGAGGAGCTTTTAAGGTGATTAATAGCTGGGGTCAAAGCTGGGGCGATGATGGCTATATCTGGATGGATTATAATTTCTTTATCAATGAATTTGTTCCAGATTTCGGTGGGTATAAGCCATTATATATTGCTGCAAATCAAGACGGGGAAGTAGCGCCTCCTAACGAAAATCCAGATCCAACACCAAACCCTCAAACAAATGGAGTAGAATTAGCTCCTTGGGTATTTGCAGACTATTCTACCTACAATCAATCAGGTGACCTTACAGAAAGAAACTTAGACTTCAACATTTATAATATTGGAACTAAAGCTGCAAAATCTTCTGACGAATGGGCTGTTTATTACATCTACTTCAACGCCTATGATGCTAATGACTACGGTGTGATTTTTTATGACGAATTTACAACGTCCATAGCTCAAAACACATACGACTGCCCTACGAACAATAACTGTAAATTTAATTTAGACATACCTAGTCAAAGTGATTTTGCTACCGAAGCTTTCGGTACAGAATACCTTTACAGAACATACAATATGCCTAAAATAACAGGTCAATACTACTTATTATTAATTGCAGATGGGGATGATGTATTCATGGAAAATGACGAGCAAGATAATTTATTCTACACTACTACTTATCCAATAAACTTTAATGGAGGATATGGATTAAAAGCAGGTGCAGCTAACAACTTCAGCTTTCAAAATGAAAAGAAATTTGAAGCGAATAATCTTGAATTTACAAGTGTGGTAAATGATAAATTTAGAAATGCTTACTCAAAAGAAGAAATAAAATCATTCTTTAAGAATGAGATAAATTCAGAGAGATTCATTCAAAAGTTAGTAACATCTAAAACAAAAAAAGGGAAAGCTACCTACTCTAAAACATCAAACATTAACAATAATAAATAGTTGCTCGATAGTATCTTGGTCAGATTTAAGCCTGACCAAGATTTTTAATTCAATTCTTTTTACCCTTATCAACTACATATTATGAGAACTTTTCTGATTCTAATTATCATTACCATTATTGCCTGTTCTAGTAAATATAGCTCCTTAAAAAAAGAGCAATCCATCATGCAACAAATTATAGCTGGAGATCAAATTTTAGAAGAAAATAAAATAATCGAAGAGCATATTGATTTTACCCAATTAGAAGGGATAATGTCAGGATCTAATAGTTTACAAGTAGAAGTAAATTCCCCAATTTATTTTAAAAATTGTACTTTTAAAAAAGATATAACAGCTTATAGCAGCAGCATAAGTATTAACAAAACGGTCCACTTCACTAAACCTATTGTCTTTGATAATTGCACTTTTGAAGGAGCGCTTAATTTTAAAGAATCTACGTTTGACCAAAGGATAGACTTTTCGTCTTCTGTTATGCGGAAACAATCCACTTTTGAAGGCATGGTTTGTCGATTTGATGCATTATTTCAAAATACCATCTTTGAAGGAGAAGTCCGAATGCAAAACACTTACTTTCATGGTCATTTCACGATGAAAGATGCACAAACCAAAGATGTATTTATCATTCAAAATGCTGTTTTCTTAAGAGATGCAAATTTTATTTTATCCAAACATTTTGGTTATTTTGAAATCTCAATATCTAGGTTTGAAGGACTGTGTACCATGAATTTTGCAGAATTTAGAGATCGATTATATATTAGCAACAATCTATTTGATCACACTTTTGATTTTAAAGCCATCATGGTTAATAAGGGAGAAATAAAGGAAAATCAAATGAATGGCACAAGTACAATTATAGAAACAAAAATTATCAAAGAACTGTCCATCAATAACAATAGATTAAACAACTTTAAAAGCAAGATCAGTTTCGAAGGGGCAAATAGTTTTGAGAATACTATTGTAGATTGATAATCGGAGGTTAAATATAATTCCATATAAATTAGGATAACGTATTAACCTGAGGTTGAATATCCTAATTCTCATAGGATAAAAAAATCTCAACTCATTTTGATGACCTTTTAGATTCCCATTCTATATATAGTTGAAAAGGCATTGGCTACAAAATTATTATAACCTACCAAAATAATATTAAGATGAAAACAATTTTAACTATTACAGCTATTTTGATGAGTATGACTATCGCATTTACTCAAAATAAAAATATTAAAACCGATGAAAAATATTTAATTGATATTAAAGATGCTCCTCTAAAAAGTAACACACCACTTACTTTCATTGCCACACCAAACCAAGCAGACATGAAATTCGACCCTACGGTAAAAAGTCTAGCAAGTAAAAACCATGCAAAAGAAGCAAATGAACTATATAAGTATAAGCAAGAAATATACCCTATGAAAGGACGGATTCCGACCAACGATTACAATGTTTTTAAAGACGAATCTGATGAAAGAGGTGTATCCTTTAATTTAGGAAAATCTTTCTATGGAGACATTGATGGGGGTTGTCCAAATGATAATACTATTTCTGTCTCGAATGGAGGAAAAATCATCAGTATGATGAATGGTGCGGTGGGTATTTACAATACAAATGGAAGCAAACTCAATACATATGGGTTGGGCAGTTTTTTTAATAATCTTATTGGTGATCCCTGTGACCCAAAAGTTGAATATGATAGAGTGAGCGATCGATTTTTCATGTTTGTGCAAGCTTGTGGTGATTATAAAGATAAAATTGCATTTGGGTTTTCGCAGACTAATGATCCAAATGGCAATTGGTATATCTATGTATTTAGCTCCGATCCTTTTAGTGATGGTTCTTGGAGTGATTATCCCAAGATTGGATTTACAAAAGACGAAGTGTTTGTAAGCCTAAATCTATTTGGAGCTACAGATGGTAATTATAGACAGAGTGTAGTATATCAATTAGATAAAAAAGCTGGCTACAAAGGAGAAAACCTCACTAATTTGCTTTGGAGAGACTTTAAAGAAGGAACTATGTTGGTCATTAGATCTGGAGTAAACCAATATGGACCTGGGGTCTACCTTGTAAATACACATTTTCAATCTGCTAGTGAATTTACCTTATACGACATCACCAACAACATCAATGGAAATCCACAGTTAAAAACATACAAAATACCAACCACTTACTATGAAGTACCTGCTGCTGCTGACCAAGCAGGATCTTCTCAAAAATTGGATACTGGAGATGGTAGAGCACAAGATGGATTCTATCAAAATGGAATAATTCACTTCGTGCATTCTGTCTCCGATAAAGGATACGGCGCTGTTAGATATTATAGAATCAATACTTCAGACATGAATGGCAATAATTTTTTTACCACTTCAGATGCGGGCAATAAGGACTATGTCTATCCATCACTATCTCCATTCACAAATTCTCCTACAGACCAGACAGCAATCTTGCATTTTGGGGCCTCAGGAGTAAATTATTATTCAGAAATGCGAGCAAAAGTATTCAATCATGATTTTACAACGGAAGCTTCAGGATTGATCAAAGCAGCAGATGCTCCTACGACTGATTGTTATGACAGTGGCAGAGGAGTGAGTAGGTGGGGTGATTACACAGGAATAGCTTTACAATATAATGGTTCTGTACCTACAGTTTGGGTAGCAGGCAGTATTAGCAGCACTTTCACTGGAATATGGTGGACATATATTGCAGAATTGAAAGCTCAAGGAGTCAGCACATCAACTAGTGATGAAGATATAATGAGAGAATGGAAGGCGTACCCAAATCCTACTCAGAACAGAATAAATCTTGAATTCAATATAGAAAAAAGAGGAGAAGTGAACTTTACATTATACAATTATACAGGTCAGGTAGTGAGCGAATTATATAGAGATGTAGTTAAAAATGGGGATAACAGATTCTCCTTTGATGTCTCTTCGCTTGATGATGGGATCTATTTATTAACAGTTAAAAATTCTAACAATGAAATCATCAAGAATGAAAAAATTATTGTGGCTAAGTAGTATACTAATTTGGATAGCTTGCTCCCCAAAAAGCAGTACAAAAAACCAAAACATGCCAATACTTGTCGGACCTCAAGGAAGGGATACTATCACCACAAAACACAACAGTTCTCCCAATCATTCGCCAAATCAAGCAGCATTAGATTCCTTTAAAAGAGAAGCAGCTAAGAAAAAAGGTGGATAAAAGCTCTGACAGATATTTATCAATAGGCTACTATTTGAAAGTGGTAGCCTGTTTTAAATTATGATGCTTGGTGGAATTCACACGAGACAAATATTTGGTGTATTATGAATACGTTATTAGAGCATTCCTATTTTGCCTACTGAATTAGTACTAATGATTAATAACTAACTTTAATTGTCCCCTCTTTATAACACAGGCGTTCTTATATTCTAACATAAAAAAACACTGCAATTGGTGGATTTACATTTACATTAATGCCTTCTCCAACTAAGAATTGAAAATTGCCTTCTGTCGCTATAAAGAACTTATCATTAAAGTTGTATTCAAACCC
>JBBKVK010000005.1:0-33499 GCA_037968395.1 Saprospiraceae bacterium
ATTCAACATTTTTATAAAATTCGCATTTATTTATTACAAAACTTATATTGCTCAATAATAAATAAGACCTTAGAGCTAAATTTGTGAACTGAAATGATATTTCCTAGAACATTTACTTATATATATATTACAATTTGTTTTTTTAGTTTAGGTGCTATGACATCCTCACCTATGGCTTATATGGTTTTAAAGCCATTAATTGTCGGAAGCTTGCTGACATTTTATATTGTCAGCTTAAGAAAGCAGCACAGCTTAATAATATTGGCTCTGGTATTTGCTATAATTGGAGATGTATTATTGTTGTTTGAGAGTGATTTGATTTTTAAATTAGGTATTGGTGCTTTTCTAATAATGCAAATATTATATATATTGTACTTAAAACAGTTTAAAGATAATTCTTATAGTCTCTTGCAAAAGAGTTTGATTATTGCCATAATTGTTACAGGCTTATTTTTTATTGGCTTATCTTTTCAGAAGATGGGAGACGATTTAATATACATATGTATCTACACCATAGCCTTAACATACATGGGAATAACGGCGATTAAATTCCCTAGACTGAAAAGAAATGTTTCCATCATTGGGATCGGAGCTATATTGTTTATATTTTCAGATTTAACTTTGGCTATAAATAAATATATATATCCTCTTAACATTTTGAGGTACTTAGTGATGGTATTATATATGATTGGACAATATTTAATAATAGTAGGTATCACACAAGATGCAAAGGAGTATTTTAACAGAGTGCATAAATTTGAGTTAGCTAAAAATAAATCCAAATGAACTTAATTCTATTATTAAATAGTTATGTAATCAATAATTTGTAAAAATGGGAAAATCAGAAAGATTACTACTACTAGAACAAGAATTAAGAAGGTATATAAACCCACTTTCCGAGGCATCTGATATTATTATTGATGAGGGTGTATCAAATTATCCAATATTTGTAGCTCATCAAGAGGAAATTAATATTGGTATACCTACATTAGATAAACAAAACTCTGGTGGTACATGGAATATAAACTCATCAAGCTTAGAAGAGTTTGTAGTAAAGAGGATAATTCATGAAGATAAAATTGATGGTTTTAAGTCTAATTATAAAGACCCGAGTGAGTTTGTTTGTATATTTGTACTAAGTGAATTAGGAGCTAAATTTGTTTACTTACCAAAAGATGTCAAATAATCCATACACATTCTTTTTTGCCAAAATACTTCTTGTTGGAGAATATTTAGTTTTAAATGGAAGTGCCGCTTTGGCTATTCCTCTGTCACAATATTTTGGTTATTGGGACTTTAATGACAAGATGGATCTTGAACTTCAACTGCTCTGCGAATTCTTAGAGAAAACAAATACTGATATTGATATAATTAGGCTTAAGCAAGATATTGATAAAGGCTTGACATTTATCTCTACTATACCAAGGGGTTATGGAGTAGGAAGCAGTGGCGCATTAGTAGCAGCAATTTATAATGACTATAAAACAAATAAAGTTTCTGATAAATTAGTGCAAACTGGATTGAGCAAAATTGAATCTTACTATCATGGGAATAGTTCAGGAATTGACCCAATGGTCAGTTATTTTAATACTGGTGTATTAATTAATAATAGTACCATCGAAAAGATAACTGCTCCAAAAATCAAAAACATTTATTTATATGATTCTACAAGACCAAGAACAACAGATAAATTGGTAAATGAATTTCACAAGCGACAAACGTCTATTAAATATAAGTTAGCATTTGAAGAATTAGCAAATTTAAATGAAGAGCTAATAAGTGCTTTCTTAACTGGAAACATTAAAGTACAACCTATTTGGAGGAAAATTAGCGAGATACAAATTGAAGTTTTTGATTTTGCGATTCCAGAAGATATTAAATATAAATGGTTAAGATCTTTTGACAATGGCGAATACTTCAAATTATGTGGCGCAGGAGGAGGTGGGTTCTTCTTAGTGCATTCCGAAAACAAGAACAATGATTTAATTCCAATTTCTAAATAAATCATTGAAACCTTGATATTTGTAAATCCTATTTTTACAAAAAATCCCTTAAATCTAGTTTTGCCTTTTATAATACTTTTCTTTGAAAATTCACTCCTCATCCATAGAAACAATCCAGCATGCTGTAACTTTTTAAATACGTTACATAGAAATAATAGTAAAACAATCAGCAACTTAGAACTTATTTACCCATTTAGTTTGTACGCTTATTTTATAGTAAAGAACCAATTACATGGTCAAGTACATATTTCTGTTTCGCTCTAACTCCCTGAAATAGGGATCGCTGAGATCTTTTATAAATCTGATCATTTCACCAGTAGATTTCATTTCTGGTCCAAGTTGTTTATCAACATTGGGAAATTTATCAAATGAAAATACTGGAATCTTGATGGCATAGCCTTGCAGGTCTGGAGTATATTTAAAGTCTTTCACTTTGCTCACCCCCATCATAACTCTTGTTGCATAGTTAAGAAAAGGAACTTTGTAGGCTTTAGCAATAAAAGGTGTCGTTCGAGATCCCCTTGGGTTAGCTTCAATGACGTATACTTGTTCGTCTTTGATGGCAAATTGGATATTGATCAATCCTCTTATGTTTAAAGCTCTGGCTAACTGCTCAGTGTACTCTTTCATTTTAGAAATAGTAGCCTCACTTAAGCTGTAGGTTGGCAACATTGCTGAACTGTCACCTGAGTGAATACCAGCAGGCTCTATATGCTCCATAATACCCATAATCATTACATCGTCACCATCAAAAATGGCATCTATTTCTGCTTCTTTGGCTCTTTCTAAAAATTGATCTACCAACACTTTATTATCTGGCATATGCTTAAATATGCTTAAGACATGTCGTTCTAAATCATCATCGTTGATGACAATTCTCATCCGTTGACCTCCTAATACATAAGATGGTCTTACTAAGACTGGATAAGATACTCGTTTAGCAACAGCTAGAGCTTCATCTACATCATTAGCAACACCGTACCTTGGATATGGGATATTTAATTCTTTCAAAAGGTCAGAAAATCTACCTCTGTCTTCAGCAAGGTCCATGCTATCAAAAGAAGTTCCAATAATTTTTATGCCTTTTTTATGAAGGTTTTCAGCTAATTTAAGTGCTGTTTGTCCACCTAGCTGTACAATTACTCCTTCGGGTTGTTCGTGGTCAATAATTTCTTCTAAGTGCTCCCAAAAGACAGGCTCGAAATATAACTTATCGGCAATATCAAAGTCTGTAGAAACTGTTTCTGGATTACAATTGACCATAATGGCTTCATACCCTGCTTCTTTGATTGCTAACAACCCATGAACACAACAGTAATCAAATTCAATACCTTGGCCAATTCTGTTAGGACCAGAACCAAGAACAATGATTTTCTTCTTATCAGATCTGATGCTTTCGTTTTCTTTATCAAAAGTGGAATAAAAATAAGGAGTCTTAGCTTCAAACTCTGCGGCACAAGTATCCACCATTTTATAAGTTCGGAATATACCAAGGTCTTTTCTAGCTTTAGTCACTTCGCTTTCAGAAATTCTCATCAACCAAGCTATCTGAGCATCCGAGAATCCATTTACTTTGAGCTCTCTAAATAGTTCTTCTGGAATGTCTTCTGCCACCATATATCTCATCAACTTGTCTTCCATTTTAACAAGTGATTTGATTTGCTTAAGGTACCATGGGTCTATCTTGGTAAGTTTATGAACACTTTTTTCTGGAATTCCCAATCTAAGTGCATCTTTTACTCTATATATTCTATCGTCGGTAGCATTTTTTAATTTGTCAAGAATGTCTTCTGTTCTTATCCATTCTTTCATATCTGCACCTAAGCCTGCTCGTCCATTTTCTTGACTCTGACATGCTTTTTGTAGTGCTTCTAAAAATGTACGACCAATTGCCATCACCTCACCAACCGATTTCATTTGTAAACCTAGCTTGTCGTCTGCGCCATGAAACTTCTCAAAATTCCATCTTGGCATTTTTACAATTACATAATCTAGAGTTGGTTCAAAAAAGGCAGATGTCGTCTTCGTAATTTGATTACTTAATTCATCCAAATTGTAGCCTATAGCTAATTTAGCTGCAATTTTTGCAATAGGGTATCCTGTCGCTTTACTTGCCAATGCTGAAGACCTTGATACTCTTGGATTGATTTCTATTGTAATAAGCTCTTCATTTTCTGGATTTAATGCAAACTGTACGTTACATCCTCCTGCAAAATTACCCATTGACTTCATCAACTGGATAGCTTGATCTCTCATCATTTGATATGCTGAGTCGGATAATGTCATCGCTGGAGCAACCGTAATAGAATCTCCAGTATGGATGCCCATTGGGTCTAGATTTTCAACCGTACAAATGATGACAACACTATCATTCATATCTCTTAATAGCTCGAGCTCATACTCTTTCCAACCTAAAACCGCTTTTTCCACCAATACTTCATGGGTAGGAGAAGCGTCCAATCCTCTCCTTAATGCCTCATCAAAATCTTTTGCTTCATGTACAAATCCTCCACCTGTACCTCCAAGGGTGTATGAAGGTCGAATTACTAAAGGGTAACCAATCTTTTGAGCGGCTTCTTTACCTTCTAAAAACGAATTTGCAATAAATGATGGAGCAACACCTTGACCTAATTTTAAAACGTGCTTCTTAAATTTTTCTCTATTTTCTGCTAATTCTATGGCATCTACATCTACCCCAATCATTTTAACGTTGTACTTTTTCCAAAGTCCAATGCTATCGGCATCGATCGCTAAATTTAGAGCTGTTTGTCCTCCCATAGAAGGCAATACAGCATCAATTTGTCTTTCTTGAAGAATTTGTTCTAGACTTTCTACCGTCAATGGAAGTAAATAGATATTATCAGCTGTAACTGGATCCGTCATAATGGTAGCCGGATTGGAATTGATCAAAGTAACCTCAATACCTTCCTCTCTAAGAGATCTTGAAGCTTGGGTTCCAGAATAGTCAAATTCGCATGCTTGACCTATAATAATAGGACCGCTCCCGATGATAAGGACGGATTTAATAGAAGTATCTCTAGGCATTGTTGGTATGGTTCTACTATGGAAATATATCAATCGGGAACAAAGATGTTAAAACTATCTTGATTGCAAAAATTGTGGGTGTAAAAGTTAAAAATTAAATGGTGATAAGGAGTAGAATATAGTAGTTGTTGAACGAAAGACATTAATGATATGTAGATTTTAAACTATAGTTGTTTTAGGTTTTTGCTCCATATTTTCTTTCTACACATATCAAAGTGCTTTCTTACTGAAAGACAATTACCTGCCAAAAGTAAAATCTCTTTTGGACTAGGTATATGTAGGAAAAGTCTTCAGCAAAAAAGGGGCTTAGAATTTTTTTATTCTTTTTTTAAAAATAAATTTTATAGTCTTTGGGTAATAGTCTTCATTACTTGATCTTTCCATTGGCTAAATTCACCAGCTATGATTTTTTCTCTAGCTGTATTGACTAGTTCTAAGTAAAAAGTCAGGTTGTGTAAGCTAGCGATTTGCATGCCTAATATTTCTCCTACTTTAATAAGGTGTCTCAGGTATGCTTTAGAATGGTCTCTACTTGTGTGAGCTAAGCTTTTACTATCTATTGGAGAAAAGTCATCAGCCCATTTAAGGTTTTTCATATTTATCACTCCGTCCCATGTGTAAAGTATTCCGTGTCTAGCATTTCTAGATGGAAGTACGCAGTCAAATATATCTATTCCCAAAGCTATACTCTCTAATATGTTTTCTGGTAACCCTACGCCCATCAGATACCTTGGCTTGTCCCAAGGTAAGATATTCGTAACCACCTCAGTCATACCATACATGTCTTCATGAGGTTCGCCTACAGATAGGCCACCTATTGCATTGATAGGCATGTTTTGTTCTGCAATATATGTGGCTGATTGTTCTCTGAGGTCTTTGTATGTTGAACCTTGTACAATAGGTGACAAGGTTTGTTGATATCCATAATGTGGATCTGTCTCATTAAACCTATTGATGCATCTAGTCAACCACCTATGGGTCATGTGCATTGATCTCTTTGCATACTTGTATTCACAGGGGTATGGGGTACATTCATCAAAAGCCATGATGATGTCTGCTCCAATCTCTCGTTGTATATCAATAGCATACTCAGGAGAAAAAAAGTGGTAAGAGCCATCAACATGGCTTTGAAACTTAACACCTTCTTCTTTGATCTTACGCATTCCACTTAAAGAATAAACTTGGTAGCCCCCGCTATCTGTTAAGATTGGTTTATCCCAATTTATAAACTTATGCAACCCACCTGCTCGTTTAATAATATCTGTGCCAGGTCGTAAGTACAAATGATATGTATTTCCTAATATTATCTCCGCATCAATAACATCTGTCAACTCTTTTTGGTGTATGGTTTTGACTGTACCTTGAGTACCGACTGGCATAAATTTTGGCGTTTGAATAACTCCATGAGCAGTGGTCATTGATCCAGCTCTTGCTTTAGACTTAGGGTCTGTTGCTTTTATTTCAAAATTCATAAAATCATATTAGTGGACAAAAGTAAGGTAATTTTGTTTCTAGTTAGAAAGGTGTGGATGTTTTATGTTGAAAATAGAAATTTAGTCTCGCAGTAAACATTACTAAATTAATGCTCCATCTTTTATCTCATTGACACATTCGGGATTGAGCAAGGTAGAAATGTCTCCTAGATTTTCGAAGTCATTTGAGGCAATTTTTCTCAGAATTCTTCGCATTATTTTACCAGAACGGGTTTTGGGTAATCCTGAAACAAATTGTATTTTATCTGGTTTAGCAATTGGACCAATTTCTCGAGTTACAACATTTAGAATTTCTTTTCTAAAGGCATCATTTAAATGCTTGCCATGAGTTATTACATAGGCGTATATACCTTGTCCCTTAATATCATGAGGATAACCTACGACTGCTGACTCAATAACGTTGGGGTGTTCATCTATAGCATTCTCTACTTCTGCAGTTCCCAATCTATGACCTGACACATTGATGACATCGTCTACTCTGCCTATGACTCTGATTCTACCATCTTCATCTATTCTGGCACCATCACCAGTAAAATACATTCCTTTAAAAGAACTAAAATAAGTAGTTCTGCATCGTTCATGATCTCCATAAGTAGTCCTTAATATAGATGGCCAAGGAAATTTTATACAAAGCAGGCCTTCCACATTTTTACCTTCAAGGATATGTCCATTTGCATCTACTAATACAGGTTGAACACCAGGCATAGGGTAAGAAGCATAAGTAGGTTTTGTGTCTGTAATACCAGGGAAAGGAGTAATCATTATGCCTCCAGTCTCGGTTTGCCACCAAGTGTCAATAATCGGGCAAAGGCCCTTACCAATGTGATTGTCATACCAATGCCAAGCTTCTTCATTTATAGGTTCGCCAACAGATCCAAGAACTTTTAATGAAGACAAATCATATTTTTTTGGCCATTCGTTTCCACATGCCATCAATGCTCTTATCGCTGTAGGTGCAGTGTAAAATTGGTTTACTTTATGTTTTTCACATATTTGCCAAAATCTACCAGCATCTGGATAAGTAGGTACGCCCTCAAACATCATGGTAGTAGCACCAGCAAGCAAAGGACCATAGACAATATATGAGTGACCAGTGATCCATCCTATATCGGCAGTACACCAATAGACATCTCCATCCTCATATTGAAAAGCATTTTTAAAGCTATAACATGTATACACCATATACCCTCCACAAGTATGAACGACTCCTTTTGGTTTACCTGTAGAGCCAGAAGTATATAAAATAAATAGCATATCCTCGCTATCCATCATCTCTGGAGGGCAATGGTCTGATTGGTTTTCTACCAAATCATGCCACCAAATATCAGTATCATCACTCCAATTTACCGGCTCTCCAGAATTTTTATGTACAATGACTGATTCTACACTATTGCATGAAATATCCAAGGCTTCATCTACAACAGATTTTACAGCAATATTTTTAATACCTCTTGCACTAAAATCTGAACAAATAATGACTTTAGCTTGGGCATCATCCACCCGATCCGCAAGAGCTTGAGCTGAAAAACCTGCAAAAACAACGGAATGTATTGCTCCAATACGAGCACAGGCTAATACTGCAATAGCTAACTCAGGAACCATTGGCATATAAAAAACTACTCGATCTCCTTTTTTTACACCTATAGACTTTAAACCGTTGGCACATTTATTTACTTGGGCAAGCAAATGTGTATAAGTGAATGACCTGGTGGATTGGTTAGGGTCATTGGGTTCCCATAATATGGCCACTTGATCTCCTCTTTCTTCGATGTGACGATCGAGGCAGTTTTGGGTGATATTCATCTTACCATTGAGAAACCACTTAATGTCTGGTTTGTCAAAATCCCATTCCAAAACCGTTTTAAACGGTTTCATCCAAGTGAATGATTCAGCTTGTTCTTTCCAAAAGGCTTCAGGGTTATCTACACTTCGCTGGTAAGTATTTTTATAATCTTGTAAGGAAGTAAACTTAGTAATCATTGTTTCGTCAATTATATACTCATAAAATTAATCAAAAATCATTAATTTAATAACCAAGATTAAAACAGACCTGATATGGTCTAAAAAAAGAGGGCGAAGAATTTCTTCTTACGCCCTTCTAGATTTATTTAAATTTGATTACCTACTTAATGATTTACTTACTTCACTCCATGCATCAACTTCTTAACAATCGGATTTAATGCTATACCTAGTAAGCCTAGAGATATTGGTACGATGGTAAATATCAAGAAAAACGTAGTCAAATCATACTTTGCAGTTATGGCTTCAATCTCTCCTCCCATCAATCCTGCAAATTTATTCCCAATAGCAATTGCAATGTACCAAACTCCAAACATTAATGCTATCATTCTACCTGGCACTAATTTACTAATATAAGATAATGCTACAGGGGATAGGCATAGCTCACCCAAAGTATGAAATAAATATGCCAGAACAAGCCATATTATGCTTACTGTAGCTACTTGTGCACCACTTGGTATTGTGGATGATCCTAGTGCTAAGGCTCCAAACCCTACTCCAAGTAATATCAAACCAAGTCCATACTTGGTCGCTGCACTAGGGTTATATTTACTCTCCCACCATTTAGAAAACAATGGGGCGAATATGATTATGAAGAGTGAATTTAATATACCAAACCAAGTCGCTCCAATCTCAACTTCGTTTTCTTTTATTTGTGTAATAGAACCTTGAATGACTGGAGAACCTTTTCCTTCTGCTGTCACTAGAGATTTAGCTTTAGCACTTTTTTCTGGAGAAAGGTATAAGAATTTACCTCTTACTTCAATTACTTCTATTTTATCGCCTATCTTAAGATCTGCAGGTTCTACTATTGAGACTGACTTTGTGCCTGCAATTGCACCTTCTGGCAAGACGGTACTTTCAGTCATACTTATCACGATAGTCTCTTGTTTTCCTTCTGCATTAGTCTCTGTGACACTATATGTGGGCACATCTATTACAAAAGAATTAGAGTTTAAGTCTCTATTTATCATCCAAAAAACTAGACCCCAAATAATTACAAAACTAGACCCTAAAAACAAGTTGGATATAGCATACTTTTTATAAGTCTGCTGAAACAGTTTATACAACACATAAGTAATGATACCAAGAGGAATAACTGTCAATAAGATATTAGTAACAATGAATACTGTCGCCCAACCATCCTTCATAATTCGTCCGGTAAAGTCATTAGCAAATATTGTCATAGACCCTCCTGCTTGCTCAAAACAAGCCCAAAATATCACGGTCATCACCGCAAATATGATAATCGCAATCATTCTATCTCTGGTCTGAGCAGGGTAACGCATAATCCGTGAGATCAGTAAAAATAAAAACAATATTACACCCGAAAGAATATAATATCCTGAAAAATCAGTTCCTCCAAATTCTAAAAAATTAACATTGGCAATGTTAGAAATAGGATCATTAACAATCCAAGTAAGTCCTATGAATGCACATAAAACAATGAGTATTTTATCAAGTCCATTAAATGGGTTAAATTTATCGCCTTCAAACTCTAATTGCGCCTCTGATTCTTCGCTAGATTCTGGCTTATCACCCACTGTACCAAATATATCACTTGCAAAGTAAAACTGGAGCATTCCTAAAAACATAAATATTCCAGCGAGTCCAAATCCATAAGACCAAGCAACTTTTTCACCAATATATCCGCAAAGCATGATTCCTAAAAAGGCACCAGCATTTACTCCCATATAAAATATAGTATATGCCCCGTCTTTCTTCTCAGGGAAGTCTTTATACATTTGAGAGATAATAGATGTCATATTAGGTTTGAAAAAACCATTTCCAACGATCAGCAATCCTATACCCACAAACATAAACATCTTATTAAACTCTAGTGCCATGGACAAGTGCCCCAATGACATAATAAAAGCTCCCAGTATCACAGCTTTCTTATATCCGATATGCTTGTCAGCAAGGTATCCACCTAAGATTGGAGTCAAATACACCATTGCAGTGTAAGTACCATAAAGAGATAATGCTTCCCTACTTGTCCAATCCCATCCACCTATTCCGATGGAAGACATTAAGAATAAAACCAAGATAGCTCTCATTCCATAGTACGAAAATCGCTCCCACATTTCAGTAAAGAAAAGTACAAATAATCCTGATGGATGACCTAATACTTTAGAACTAAAAAAGTCATTTTTAGATGTTGTGCTCATGTATTATTATATTAAATTTTATTGACAGGTTAATAATTTAAAAATTATATTTAACAAAGATTATTATTCAATTGTGTGGGTCATATCGACCTCAACATCTTCAGCACCATGTGTAAGCATCTCAAGTCTTTTTCTAAATAACATCACTAGCAAACCAAAGATTATACAAAATATCGCAATACCTGTAAAGACAGTATACTCACCATAATTTGATGCTGACTCTCCGAGCAATCCAGCTAGCTTATTCCCAAATCCAGTCATTGCAAAGTAAACACCCATCATAATAGATCCATATTTGACAGGAGCTAGTTTTGTAATATATGAGAGTGCAACGGGGCTAATACATAACTCACCAATTGTATGAAGTAAGTAAGCCAATACCAACCAATACATTGCAGATGACCCATCAGAAGCATATTGTGAAGACGCTGCAGACATAAAGAAAAATCCAGAACCCATTATAATTAAACCAATTATCATTTTAAACAATGAAGAAGAAACCTTTCCTTTAAGTTTTCTTTTAGCCCAAAATCCTGCTACTGCAGTACCTAAGAAAATAATAAACATTGCATTTAAACTTTGAAACCAAGAAGCGGGCACTTCTAAACCTGCTACCATTCTATTCGTTTTATCCTTAGCATAAAGATTCATCAATCCTCCGGCTTGTTCAAAAGCTCCCCAAAATACAATCACTAATAAAAAGGATATAAAGAGTACAATTACTCTATCTTTTTCGATTTTTGTCAATGGCTTCTTAGCTGCTTCTCTAAGTTCAATATCATCTGATTCTCCAATATAGTTGCCTACATGACTTAAATATTTTTGACCATACATAAATACAGCCATACCTAGTAACATTCCAATACCTGCTAATCCAAAGCCATAATGCCAACCGTGAAATTCTCCAACATATCCCACTATTAAACTAGATAAAAAAGCGCCTACGTTTATTCCTATATAAAAAATTGTAAATCCTTTATCCCTTCTAATATCTCCATGCTTATATAGGCCTCCGACCATTGTTGAGATATTTGGTTTTAACAAGCCCACACCTGCTATTATTAGTCCTAGACCTGAGTAGAATGCCCACATTTGGTCTACTGCTAATATTCCGTGACCAACACACAATAAGAGACCTCCGTAAAGAACTGATTTTCGCTGACCAATTAATTTATCCGCAATATAGCCTCCAGGTATAGACGCCACATATACCAACATCGTATACCAGCCATATAATGCCAAAGCTTCAGAGTCACTCCATCCCAAACCAGAGTTAGCGTCAGTAGTTCTTCCTACTAAGTAGAGGACTAAGATCGCTCTCATCCCGTAATAAGAAAATCGCTCCCACATCTCTGTGAAAAAAAGTACAAACAACCCTATTGGATGTCCAAATAATTGAGGCTCTTTTTGAGATATTGTTGTTGACATATGTGCTTAATTAGTTATATAGTTTGTCTTACTAAAAGTTAAAAATATATTTTTTACAACAAATCACACCATATTAAAAGTAATATTTACTTTTTGTATCTTCCAATGCAATTTTAGCACTTCACAAGAATAGTGTTATTGGCATCCTTTTACAACCTGCTAAATATCTAATTTATATAACAATAGTTGAACAAAAGGTATTTAATACATATTTTGCATTTAGATAATCAATATCAAAAGACAATGAAAAAATTTGCCATCATAAATCTTATTGGATTCATTTTCACTCTTATAATGAATGGGCTTGCTAATGCCTTACCATTAAATGGATTGACTACTAAAGAGTTATCAGATATGTATCCGAATTTATTTGTGCCAGCAGGGTTTACCTTTAGCATATGGGGAGTGATTTATTTGTTACTTATCATTTGGGTTACCTATTGGTTTTCTCCATCGGAAGAAAAGCAGCAAGAGTATGAAAAAACGAGCTTGGGGTGGTGGTTTTTTATATCCTGTCTAGCGAATGGAAGTTGGATAGTAGCTTGGCATTATCAAATGTTGGGGTTGTCTGTTTTACTTATGTTGGTAATATTTATTTCACTTTTTGCAATGTACTATAAACTTTACTTTCAAATAAGGTCTTGGAAAGTCAAGGTACCAATATCTGTTTATTTAGGTTGGATCAGTGTTGCAACCATTGCTAATATAACTGCCTTATTAGTGGGCAATGGATTTACTGGAGGAGACAATGCGTCAACTTATTCAAGTATTATGATCGTTGTCGGTACAATTTTGGGGCTATATTTTATCCTGATTAAAAAGGATGTTTTTTATGGCTTGGTCATTGTTTGGGCATTGTTTGGGATCAATTCGAGCCAAGATTACCAAGATATAAAATATGTAACTATATTTGGAATGATGGGTATCGGAGTGGCTATTATCTACAAAATAGTTAAAAAAGATCTTTACGCAATTCGTAAATAAATGCCTAGAAATAAAGATAAAAGGTTAGAACCAGCCCTCGATTGGTTTGATTCCATAGGTTGGACAGCTTTTCAATTTCAAAAAGATTCTTGGTCCGCCTATTTAGATGGATATTCTGGACTAATAAATGCACCTACTGGAAGCGGAAAGACATATTCTTTATTCATAGGCTTTCTATTAAATGCTATTCTAAATGAAAACTATAAAAATAAAGGGCTTAAACTAATATGGATTACTCCTATAAGAGCTTTGGCTAAAGAAATAAAAATATCTTGTGATAGAGCCATTGCTGGGTTTGGATTAGATTGGCAAGTATCGATTAGGTCTGGTGACACTAAAACATCTGAAAGGCAAAAACAATGGAAGTCACCACCGCAAATATTGATAACTACTCCTGAAAGCATCCATGTGATGTTGAGTAAAAAAGGGCATACTAAGTTTTTTAGTCATCTTGACGCAGTTGTTGTAGATGAATGGCACGAGCTAGTTGGGTCAAAAAGAGGTGTACAGACAGAACTGTTACTCGCTCTATTTAAACGTAATATCCCGAAACTAAAGATTTGGGGGATTTCAGCCACAATAGGCAATCTTGAAGAAGCTGTAGATATATTATTAGGAGTCAATAAGGATGATAAAAATGTCATTATCAAGGCTAATATTAAAAAAGAGATCATAGTAGAAAGTATTATTCCTAATGAGATGGAGACTTATCCTTGGGCAGGGCATTTGGGTATCAAAATGGCTGAACAAATTATACCTGTAATACATAAAAGTGAAACAACTCTAATATTTACAAATACAAGAGCTCAATGTGAGATTTGGTATCAAAAACTACTTGAAATGGATGATGATCTAGCTGGATTAATAGCTATGCATCATGGAAGTATTAGTAGAGAAATAAGGGACTGGGTAGAAGATGCATTATATGATGGTAGATTAAAAGCTGTCGTATGTACATCTAGTTTGGATTTGGGGGTAGATTTTCGTCCTGTGGAGACAATTATCCAGATTGGAAGCCCTAAAAGTGTATCTCGTTTTGTCCAAAGAGCTGGTAGAAGTGGACATCGGCCTGGAGCAAAAAGTAAAATATACTTTGTCCCCACCAACTCCCTTGAGCTCATAGAAGCTTCAGCACTACGTCAATCCATCGATGATAATAAATTGGAAGAAAGAATACCATATATAAGGTGCTTTGATGTATTAGTTCAATTTTTGATGACTTTGGCGGTATCTGAGGGATTTAATGCAGAAAATATTTATAGAGTTGTAATGTCCACCTTTGCTTTCTCATTTATAGAAAAAGAAGAGTGGGATGCAACCTTATCATATTTAGTATATGGAAGTACAAGTTTAGCGGCTTATGACGAATATCAAAAAATCATATTTGAAGATGGCCTTTACAAAGTGACTAATAAAGGTATAGCCATGCGGCACAGAATGTCTATTGGCACAATAGTAAGTGATGCAATGATCCACATTAGATATGTAAAAGGCAAACACATAGGTACCGTTGAAGAGTGGTTTATTGTGCAAATGAAAATTGGTGATGTCTTTTGGTTTGCTGGTCGGTCATTAGAGTTAATAAGAATTAAGGAAATGACTGCACAAGTCAAAGATTCTAAAAAGAAAAATGGCAAAATACCCTCATATATGGGTGGTAGGCTTCAATTAAGTGGTCAACTTTCTGAAGTAATTAGAGACAAACTATCTGATTACCAAAATGGTATAGTTGAAGATGTCGAAATGAAAAGTCTTTTACCACTGTTTAACAAACAACAACAATTATCAATCTTACCAAAAAAAGATGAACTACTAGTAGAATATTATAAAACTAGAGATGGATATCACCTTGCTGTTTACCCTTTCGAAGGAAGATATGTTCACGAGGGTTTGGGAGCGTTGATAGCTAAAAGAATTTCTAATATGATGCCGATATCGTTTTCAATCGTAATGAACGATTACGGATTCGAGCTACTTTCTGATCAAGAGATTGATGTAGAGTCTATACTTACCAAACAATTATTTAGTTCTAAAAATTTGATAGAAGATATCCAATCTAGTATTAATGCTGTAGAAATGGCAAAGAGAAAATTTAGAGATATAGCCATCATATCAGGATTGGTGTTTACTGGTTTTCCTGGTAAGCAAAAAAAAGAAAGGCATTTACAATCATCAGCACAGCTGCTTTTTGGAGTTTTTCAAGACTATGAGCCAAACAATATTCTATTTAAGCAGACTTATGAGGAGGTAATGACCTTTCAATTAGAAGAAGCAAGGATGCGTCAAGCTCTAGATAGAATTCAAAATCAATATATTGTTATTGTAAAACCTGATAGACCCACACCATTTTCTTTTCCTTTTATAATAGATTCACTGAGAGAAAAGCTATCGTCAGAGAGCTTAGAAGATAGGATTAGAAAAATGACGCTAGAATTGGTAAAATAAGAATTTCACAAAATTTATTTAAACTATTTTCATAAATACTATTGACTAATAGAATTATATATCGTATATTTGTGTTTTAATTAACTATTATTCTTTTTATGACTTTATTATATTTTGTCACAAAACAGAAAAATACTACTTACAATTTTGATAATTTGAACTCGCAGTATAATATTTGGTGTTTCTATAATCAATCAATTACCGATTAAAATAAGTTAAAAATGAAGAATACAATTATTAATTTTTTTGAAAAAAGTTCACAGAACAAAGTTCAAAACTTAAAAAGAAGATCTGCAATTAGCAGAATGGCTTTAGAGGAAATGAACGAAATGGAATACAATCCAAAGACCGCAAGACACAAGTCTCTAAAAGGCATTGGATTTAGACCAAACAACTAAGGAAAGAGTAGTTTTTTATAAAGGTTGAAAAGAGAAAATACTCCTTGACGAAAGTCTTGGAGTATTTTTTTTTGGTTCACCTTTAAAAAGTATCTACAAAATCATTAGATTTGAAATTCTAACACTTTCAAACTTTAACATGAAAAGTCTTCGACTCAATTTAGTTTTCTTTTTTCTTTGCATTTCTTCTTTTAATACAATTATAGCACAAACAACCATTATACATTGCGGAGCTCTTATTGACTGCATATCTGATGTCCCTCAACAAAACATGACAATAAAAACAGAAGGAAACATCATACTATCAATTTCTAAAGGATATCTTTCAGCTATAGAAGGAGAAACCGTCATTGATCTAAAAGACAAAACAGTAATGCCTGGTCTAATGGATATGCATGTACATATCGAACACGAGTCAGGACCAAAACGGTACGAAGAAGCTTTTCGTGAAAACAAAGATTATGTGGCTTTAAAAGCTACCCAATATTGTACTAAAACACTCATGGCTGGCTTTACGACGGTAAGAGACCTAGGTGGAACAGGTGTTAATGTGAGCTTAAGAGAAGCCATCAACAATGGATTTATTGTAGGTCCAAGAATATATACTGCAGAGAAAGCACTGGCAACTACAGGAGGCCATGCAGACCCAACAAATGGGGTTCGAGATGACTTAAAAGGTGATCCTGGACCAGCTGAAGGAGTTATCAATAGTCCAGAAGATGCTCGGAAAGCTGTAAGACAGCGGTACAAAAATGGAGCTGACTGTATCAAAATAACTTCCACAGGTGGAGTCTTAAGTGTAGCTAAAGATGGGCAAGGACCACAATTTACAATAGATGAAATCAAGGCTGTTGTGGATGCAGCAAATGACTACGGCATGGTTACGGCAGCACATGCCCATGGTGCTGAAGGAATGAAAAGAGCAGTCCTTGGAGGGATTCACTCTATCGAACATGGCACATATATGACCCAAGAAATCATGGACTTGATGATAGAAAGAGGAACGTACTATGTTCCAACACTTATTGCTGGAAAGTTTGTGGCTGAAAAAGCTAAAATTCCAGGTTTTTATCCAAGAATCATAATACCTAAAGCTTTGGCTATTGGGCCGCAAATACAGGCCACATTTGAAAAAGCACACAAATATGGTGTGAAAATAGCATTTGGTACAGACTCTGGAGTAAGTCCACATGGTGAAAATGGTAAAGAATTTGGTTATATGGTAGAAGCTGGTATGCTTCCATTAGATGCTATAAAGTCTGCTACGGTTAATGCCTCTGAACTGCTTAGAATATCGGAATTCTACGGCACTATAAAAGCTGGCAAAATGGCAGATATTATTGCGGTAGATGGCAATCCTTTAAATGACATTAATGTCATGACCAAAGTATCATTTGTCATGAAAGACGGTGTAGTATATAAAGGGAGTAAGTAGTTAAAATAATAACATTGCTTCTTCACCTCATGTTGATCAACATTCAGAAATGAATATGGCATCAATAAAGCTATTTATCCAAACTGTAATAGTATAAGTTATGCTTATCCTTCGTAGAATTGCTACCCATTTAAGGTGATTTATCAATATTCGGTTATATTTGCACCTCATTTTATTGCATTTACTTACAAAACTTATTTTTGCAATCAAATGATTAAATCAAAAGACAAAAAATGAATATAGAATTATATCCAGGAGCGTATGCTTCTCATAAAACTACGCCCCAATATTTAGAAATAGTTAGTACTAATGGAGTACAATTAAGGCTGTATGTCATTAACGATTATGTAATTAGGTTTAGGTATGCACCAGAAGTAGGTTTTGAGTCTGATTTTTCATATGCTCTTGATCCAAACTTTAAACCTGAAAATATTGAGTTTAAAGTAGTAGAATCTGATAAAACTATTGAGCTAAAAACTGCTCAATTGAAGGTAATCATCGATAAAGGGGATTTTAAAACAAAGGTATTAGACCTTCAAGGTTTTACGATTATTGAGGACGAAAAAGGATTTCATTGGGAAGAGAATAAAATTTACGGAGGTAATATCGTTCAAATGAGTAAGGCTACTCAAGAGAATGAACATTACTATGGTCTAGGAGACAAACCTGTACACCCCAATTTAAGAGGAAAGAGATTTAAAAATTGGGGGATGGATGAGTATGGTTTTCACAGAGGCACCGATCCATTATATAAAAGTATTCCTTTTTACACTGGACTTCACAATGATGTGGGATACGGGATTTTCTTTGATAACACATTTAAATCCTATTTTGACTTTGCCAGTGAAAGAAAAACAGTCACTAGTTTTTGGGCAAATGGTGGAGAAATGAACTATTACTTTATCTATGGTCCTGAGATGATAGATGTAACTGCAAGGTATACTGAGATGACCGGCCGACCAGAATTGCCTCCTCTTTGGGCATTGGGCTATCATCAATGCAAATGGAGTTATTACCCAGAGTCAAAAGTAAGAGAAGTAACCACTAAATTTAGAGAATTAAACATCCCTTGTGATGCCTTCTACTTGGACATAGACTATATGGATGGCTTCAGGTGTTTCACTTGGGATGGAGATAAGTTTCCACAACCAAAACAATTAGTGGATGACCTTAAAGCACAAGGTTATAAAACGATAGTCATTATTGATCCAGGAATAAAAATTGATAAGGACTATGATGTCTTCAATGAAGGGTTAGCAAAAGATGTCTATTGCCGTAGAGCAGATGGACCCCATATTAAAGGTAAAGTTTGGCCTGGTGATTGTTATTTTCCAGATTTTACAAAACCTGAAGTAAGAGAATGGTGGTCTACACTATTTGAAAACATGATTGGAGAGATAGGAGTGAAAGGCGTTTGGAACGATATGAATGAACCAGCCCTCTTTGAAGTGGAAGGCAAGTCATTCCCACCTGATGTTCGTCATGATTATGATGGGCATCCATGCAGTCATAGAAAAGCTCATAATATATATGGGATGCAAATGTCAAGAGCTACTTACGAAGGGCTAAAAAAATACAGCAAACCAGACAGACCTTTCGTCATAACAAGATCAACTTATTCTGGTGGACAACGATTTACCTCAGCTTGGACTGGAGACAATATCGCCTCATGGGAGCATTTATGGTTGGCCAATGTACAAGTACAGCGAATGAATGTCTCTGGTTTTTCATTTATTGGGTCTGATGTAGGTGGGTTTATCGAACATCCAACTCCTGAATTATACATTAGATGGGTACAACTAGCTACATTCCATCCATTCTTTAGAACTCATAGCAGTGGAGATCATGGAGATCAAGAACCGTGGTCTTTTGGTGAAGAGGCTCTTGCAATATCGAGAAAATTTATAGAAATCAGGTATATGTTCTTACCGTATCTCTATACATCGTTCTATCAATATGTAACTAATGGCAAACCCATGGTAAGACCAATAAGTATGTATGACCAACACGATCCAGAAACATTGAATCGAGCGGATGAAACCATGATAGGAGATCACATTCTTATTTGTCCAGTAATAGAGCCAAATTCAAAAGGAAGGTATGTCTATCTACCAAAGGGTAATTGGTATTATTACTGGAATGATACATTGCATGAAGGTAGTAAAGAGGATTTTATAACTTATAAACTAGATACTTCTCCTATTTTTATAAAAGCAGGAGCTGTTATCGCCAATCACCCTAAAATGCAATATGTTGGGGAGAAAAAAATAGAAAATCTTGACTTACATATTTATCTAGGAACAGGAAAAGAATTATCAACATTATATGAAGATAAAGGCGATGGGTACGATTATGAAGAAGGTGGTTATTTAGAAAAGTCTTTCGTTACAGATAAAGTAAAAAATCAATACATAATAACTCAATCAATAATAGGTAATTACGAAGAAGAGTATGGTGGCTATAAAATCACTCTTCATGGTTTTGATGGTAAACTGAAAAATGTGATTGTTGATGAAACACCTCTTGATATTTCTAACATATCTTATAAAGATATAGATAAAAAAACAGAATTCTTTGTTAATAAAAGGTTTAGTAAAATGGTATTATCATAAAATGGAAGATACATACTACATTTTTTTTAATAACTCACTAAATGCAGTATGTATCAACTTTTAGTTTTCTTAACTTACTTTTTCCATCATTTTTATTTTTTCGTCTAGTTCTTCAATGTATTGCCCATACGCTGAATTGTTCATTTTGCTAGTTACATACATAGCAATGGGAATAATTACCACTATTGAGACAAGCATTGCTATCAGTGTTTGATTGTCCGAAAAAATAGTTTGAAAGTTTTCTCCTTTTATCACACCATTTAATGAAAAACCAGATATAATGGCAATAGGGAAAAATGTAATACCCCATGATTTCTCAATACTAAGAGCAGATTTGATCATAATAGCATTGTGCTTCATATACGTTAAAGCATTAGCATCACCATTATCTTGATCCATTTGTTTATATTTTCTAAACAATAGAATGCCACCAATTGCATAAGAAACTATCCAAAGTAATAAAAGCATTACGACATTGATCTTTTCATTAAAATACACCATTCCTGATGTAAACAAGAATAAAAAACCGACGATATACCTTATTTTGTATAAGAGTCTTAGTTTTAGAGTAGAAATCGTGCTTTTAGAATCTTGATAAATTGCTTTCATAATTTCTGTTTTATTTAAATGTTGGTTAAAATTGTTGTTTTCTATTTTTTCCCATTCACTAAAGATGTCCATGTCCATGTTTTTTAAAGGATTCAATAATGTAGCTTTTAATTCTATGAATTTTTACGTTGATGTTATTGGTTGACATTCCTGTTATTTCACCTATTTCAGCATTTTTATACCCATCAAGATGCAAGGTGATTACCATCTTATCGACTTCATTTAATTGTTTGATAAGCAGATACAACAACTCACTTTTTTCAGGTCCTGCCGGAATAGGCATTTGGGATAAGTCCTCAGTTAAAAGTGCAGGTTTAAATATCTTTTTTCTAAAGGTTAAGACTGTATTTAAGCATACTTTATAAAGCCATGTAGAAAATGAAGATCTTCCTTCAAAGCTTGAATAAGATTTCCAAGCTTGAACCATGACCTCTTGATAACAGTCCTTCTTGTCTTCAATGTCATCAACATATAGTGCAATCACTTTATGAATGATTCTCTCATTTTCTTGAATAAGGTTTATAAAAATATCTGTTGATTGCACTTTCATAATTTATCTATTATACTATTAGTATACAGAATGTTTAAAAAATTACAAGGAAGTGAAAATACTTTATAAAATATTATATGCCTCCTCTGATTTAACCCGCAACATGTAAAAGAAATTCTAAAGTATCCGTGTTTTATATTTATAATTCGATTAGTTTAATTCAGCATTGTGGTGAAGGAAGAAAAGTGAGTAACACGACTTATTTTGAAGGTGTTTCTATCCGTAATACCTGCCTGCCGTACAAGACTTTGGCAGGCGGGGGTTTTCTAATGTATAATGCGGGATTAAGCACCTGTTTTGTTATTCTTTCAACCCTCATTACAACGTTCCATCGCATCATAAGCGGTTTAGATCTAAATAGAGAAAATTATAAACAAAACAGCCTCTACCAGATTATCTGATAGAGGCTATTCTATTATATCTAAATATTAAAATTTATTATCTCATAACTTGGAATTTCTGAGTGAGCATTTCTTCTCCATCAGTATTTATTCTCAATATATATGCTCCAGTAGCTAGAGAGGTTACATCTAACCGTAGATGTTCTGAGTCAATATTTCTATGTGAGATAACGTTTCTACCCATCATATCAAATACATCAATTGACTGTATTTCACCATATACTTCTTCTTCATCATAAATTGTAATGTTTATATAATCAGAACTTGGATTTGGCCTAACAGAAACGATATTACTATTGTCTAAAGCAATCCCATTTCTCTGTGCTTCAATATTGGATAAGGACTCAATAAGATTAGTACCCGTTGAACCCGTGACGGTAATAGCATCCATATAAATCAAATCAGAATTGGTACTGCCATCACATTGAAATCTAAATTGTGAATTAGTACTAAAGTTAAAGGAACCACTATTTAATGTGATAGTTGATGTGTAGAAAATATTATTATTAAAATCTGTACCACTTACATAAGTAGCTATTGTGGTCCAAACGCTTCCATTATAATATCTTACTAACAAGCTTTCTCCAGTTTCCATACTTACAGGATAAAAGTGAAATTGTATTGCAACAGTATTGTAAGTTGTCAAATTATATTGGGGACTAGACATTGAAGAAGCAACTCCACTATTATCTCTCAATCTTATTGAGTAATTTCCTTCGAATGCATAAGCTGATCCATTGTTTCTATAACAGTCAGAACCTCCATCGGCCCATCCGTCCCAACCAGTCTCAAAATAATGAGCTGACAATACAGTTGACCCACCTCCACCACAAGGAGCACAATCTGGACCGCCACAATCTACTCCTGTTTCGTTTCCGTTCTGGATACCGTCACTACATGTTGCACAAGCTGCACAAGCTGGACCACCACAATCTACTCCTGTTTCGTTTCCATTCTGGATACCATCTGTACATGTAGGACAAGCTGGGCAATCTGGACCACCACAATCTATCCCTGTTTCGTTTCCATTCTGTACACCATCTGTACATGTAGGTATTGGACCTCCTCCGATACAGAAATTTTTAACTTCACTTGATCCAAATTGTCCACCAGATGCATGAGTTGTGCCAGTACTTGAAACAGTATATGATCCTTGACCATATGCACAACAAATACCATCTCCATAGCTATCATTTATTGTAAAGTCGTAACATCCATTAGGCAAACATTCTACAATTGAAATTGTACTGCCAGCTGACCCATAAGGACCGCCTGAAACGATTACAACTCCATTAGCATTCTTTAAATTCCAAGTAGTTTCTCCAGGATAGTTGTCTAAAGTTATACTAACAGTGACTTCTGTACCAGAACATCCACCATTACAAGGAGCACAATCTGGGCCTCCACAATCTATTCCTGTTTCATTTCCGTTCTGGATGCCATCAGTACATGTTGCACAAGCTACACAAGCTGGTCCACCACAATCTACTCCTGTTTCGTTTCCATTCTGGATACCATCACTACATGTTGCACAAGTATTTGGACATGAACCGCCACAATCTATGCCCGTCTCATCTCCATTCTGAATACCATCTGTACAAGTAGGACAAGCCGCACAATCTGGCCCACCACAATCTACCCCTGTTTCATTTCCATTCTGCACACCATCTGTACATGTTGCGCAAGCATTTGGACATGAACCGCCACAATCTATGCCTGTCTCATCTCCATTTTGAATGCCGTCAGTACACGTTGCACATGCTGTGGTAACAGTAATTGGATCAGTTGCTAATGAAGCACAGCCTGTTGCGTTGCTAGTAAATTTGCAAGTACCCACTCCCGTAGATAGGGCTGTAACAACACCTGAGTTATTAACAGAGAGAATCGTTGGAAACCCCGTTGTCCAAACACCACCTGTACTTGGACTTAATGCAGTAGTTGCACCAATACATAAAGAATTAGGGCCTGTTATAGAGACTGCTGGAATAGGATTGACTAAAATAGAGCCCGTAGGCAATGAAGCACATCCACCAGTAGAAGTGAAAGTGAAAGTTACAGATCCTGCACTTACACCTGTGACAACTCCTGCATTTGATACTGTTGCGACAGCATTATTGCTGCTTGTCCAAACACCACCTGTTGAGGGTGAAAGGTTTGTACTATTATTTATGCATATTTCATTTGGTCCAGTTATACTAACTATTGGCAATCCACAAGATCCACCACAATCAACACCTGTCTCATCTCCATTTTGAATGCCATCTGTACATGTTGGACATGCTGGACAATCTGGTCCGCCACAATCAACACCTGTCTCATTTCCATTCTGTATGCCATCTGTACATGTTGGACCACCTGCACCAGATAAACAGAATTGTTTAGTTTCAATTGAAGTAAATTGTCCTCCTGTTATCAATACAGATCCATTAAATACAACTTCATATTCACCTTGCCCATAGGCACAGCAAATACCATCTCCATAACTATCATTAATCGTAAAATCATAACATCCGTTTGGTTCACATAAAGTGACTGATATTAAAGCATTAGCTGAAGAATAAGGTCCTCCAGAATATAGCGTAATTCCACCTGCGTCTTTGATAGTCCAAGTAGTTTCTGCTGGATAATTATCTAATGTAATATTTAGTATAGCTTCATTTTCTGTACATACTGGTGGTGGCGGTGGCGGGTTACCATTACAAGCTTGTAGACATGAAGCATTTGTCACTTTGCTTCTAATTACATTACCTGGTTGTGGTCCAAATCCATTATTAAGATTAATACCAACACTTGTAAGGTGACAATATGACATCACTGTTCCTCCTCCTGATGGATTTCCTGGATCAGGACAACCTCCCTCTGTTGTATAACATCCATCGATCGCAGTATTATTACCATTCCATACACATGCATGTGTGTGTTGTGATCCAAGTAAATGACCAAATTCATGTGTTACTACCATTACACTCCAACTATAAGTAGGTACATTTTGGTATGTTGCATCTATACTTGAAAAACTCTTTTTATAAGTACTACTTGATGAGCACAATCCATTTACATATGCAATACCACCACTTGCTTGATAAGAAAGTAACATTGCAATATCACCATTAAAGGTAGTTGTATTAGCAGCAAATTGATTTAACATAACTGAAGAGCTACTTCCATTATATGGACTTGGCTGTGACCAAACCACTATCTCAGAAATATTAGTATTTATACTTTCTGCTGCATATAAAGTTGCTACTTGATTATACAAACCTGTAACATAATCTGTGGTATTAGTAACACTGCTCCCTTTACTTTGATAAATGTCATAATCCACTTCAAAATACATTCCAACACAATCTGTTAAGGCTCTTACACCATTTCCTCCATAAATTTCATGTCTTTCGTATGGCTCATAAGTATCCTCAGTTTCACAACCTAATGCAAACTTATCCATAATTTGTGGATCACTATATAAGATATGGCTTTGTGAATCTTCTAATTTACCAAAGACCCAATTTCCTTTAGAGTTGCTTTCAGATATCAATCCCATTACTTGGTCTTTGTATATGCTTATTGCTGCAATAGACTTATCATCGCCCCTCACGATTCCTCTGTAATGCTTTCCCCCTTGATATTTTACTAATTCCATAGAAGGAGCTGATTTTACTAAAAACAAGGGTAATTCAACTTCTACTAACTCAAGGCTAAAAGACTCTCTGTCATTTTTAGCCAAATTGAAAGTAATGTTTTTAGAATCTGAGATTAGCAATTCATTGATCGCTCTAGCGTCAATATCAAAAAGTTGGTATTCTGTGATTTCATCAGGAACCTTTTGTTCTGATCTTCCTAATGTAGTCAAAAATTCTACCTGTTTAAAGTTGTTCTCAGTTTTTGCGTTTTTTACTAATTCAGCGGGTGTAATACTCTGGCTTTTGCTAGTTAGTGTACAAAGAAGTAACACTGTAGCAATTAATAATTGCTTCATAAATTTAGTATAATGTGATAAGTTAAATAATATAATTCTGTTCTAACGGTTTGTTTTCAATTTTTCGGTTTAAAACTCATTATTATCTTATTCAACTATTGCATTGCAATAATAGTGCTCAATTTTTATATATCAAAATATAACGACAGGTAAAATTCACTTTTTAGTGATTTACCCTGATATAATTAGGTGTATACCCTATAAATAAAATTATATTCGGAAAATTTAATTTAATTTGCTATAAAAAATATTTAATTTTTTTGCCTTAAATGTGTAACAAACAGCGTGTTATGTATTTAAAGATATTTTGATATAAAAGTTTTATCCCTTTATTAAGGAATTTAGAAGCAAATAATTTGGCATATTACTTCAAAAACGGCTTGATTATTTATCTTTGTATAAATTAATATAAACAAGATCATATATGCAGTTATTGAAAGGTAAAGTGGCACTTATTACAGGAGGGAGCAGAGGAATTGGAGAATCGATAGTAAGAAAATTTGTAGAAGAAGGAGCATCTGTAGCTTTCACTTATGCGTCATCATCAGAAAAATCAGAAGCATTAGCAAATGAATTGAGTGCCTCAGGGTCAAAAGTTGTAAGCTATAAATCAGACGCCGCTAATTATGAACAAGCCGGAACATTAATAGACAATGTAATAGCAGATTTTGGACAAATAGATATCTTGATTAATAATGCAGGTATTACTAAAGATACCTTAATGTTAAGGATGAGTGAAGAGCAATGGGACGATGTGATCAATGTCAACTTAAAATCTGTTTTTAATTTAACCAAACACTGTCTTAGACCAATGCTAAAAAATAGAAGTGGCTCCATTATTAATATGGGATCCGTAGTTGGAGTATTTGGTAATGCAGGTCAGGCCAATTATGCTGCCTCGAAAGCAGGTATAATTGGATTTTCTAAATCAATAGCAAAAGAAGTTGGATCTAGAGGGATTAGATGTAATGTTATTGCACCAGGGTTTATCGCCACTGATATGACTCATGCTCTTACAGATGAACAACGAAAGGCTTACGAATTTAGCATCCCTCTTAAAAAACTAGGGAGTGGTGATGACGTGGCTAATGCTTGTACCTTTTTAGGTTCAGATATGTCTACTTACATTACTGGCCAGGTAATAAGTGTTTGTGGCGGGATGAATATGTAACTCTTTGCCTTGCTAGGTATACTAGTGTCTAGCACAAATGCCATCTCACTCTTACAATTTGGGCTTGATGGTGTCTTTTGGTTTATAAACATATATTAACTTATAAAATACCTTACCAATTCGCCTTAGCCGATATAACTAAGCTGACATTTGACACTCTTACTTGTCCCCTTTCACATCTTTCACTGCTTTTTGTAAGTCTTTAGTAGCTTTTTCTAGATCTTTTACCTTATCAGCTTTTTTGGGTTTAGGAGCTTCCGCTTTTGGCTTCTCTTCATTTGTTGGTTTGACATTGGTAAAGGTAAACCCTTGCTTGTCTGTACCTACGTATATCGTATCCCCTGCCTTGAAGTCACTTGCTAAGACTGCTCTTGCTAAATGATTTACCAAGTCTTTATCAATAACTCTAGATAATGGTCTTGCCCCAAATTGAGGATCATAACCTCTATCAGCTATTAGATCCATAGCTAATTCCGTAAATTCAATGTTCATCTCTTGCCTTGCAAGGTTTTTCTTTACCCTTTTAAGCATGAATCCTGCTATGATTTTTATCTCTGGTTTTGTAAGTGGCAAAAACATTATTTTTTCATCAATCCTATTGAGAAATTCTGGTTTTAGATTGTCCTTTAATATTTCAAAGACTTCTTCTTTAGTAGATTCTATGATTTCATCTCTGTGCTCGTCTCCTACTGCCTCTAGGTCTTCGAAATTTTCTAAGATTGTCTCAGCTCCCATGTTGGAAGTCATAATTACGATTGTATTCTTAAAATCTGTAACCCTTCCTTTATTATCAGTCAATCGGCCATCGTCTAATACTTGAAGTAATATGTTGAATGTATCTGGATGGGCTTTTTCGATTTCGTCTAATAGCACTATCGAGTATGCTTTTCTCCTCACGGCTTCTGTTAATTGGCCTCCTTCATCATATCCGACGTATCCTGGAGGAGCACCTACAAGCTTTGATACAGAGTGCTTTTCTTGGTATTCACTCATATCTATTCTGGTGATTGCACTTTCATCATCGTAAAGTACTTCAGCAAGCGCTTTGGCCAACTCTGTCTTTCCAACGCCTGTTGGACCTAAGAAGATGAATGAGCCTACTGGCTTTTTAGCATCTTGCAATCCTGCTCTTGATCTTCTCACTGCATCACATACAGCAGTCACGGCTTCTTTCTGGCCAACTAGTCTCTTTGCAATTTCATCTTCTAGATTTAGGAGTCTTACTTTATCAGATTGTTGCATCTTCTGTACCGCGATACCTGTCCAACGGGAAACAACATCAGCAACATCATCTGCAGAAACTTCTGCATTGGTCATTCTCTTTTCTTCAGGAATAGCAGCTAGTTTTGCTTCTACTTCCTTAAGTTGAATTTCTAGTTTTGAAATTACTTCATGTTTAACTTTCCCTGCAGCTTCATAATTGGTTTCTCGTTCAGCAGTTTGAAGTTTTTCTTTGGCTTCTTCTATTTTCTTCCTTACAGAATGCAACTCGTCAATTATCAGCTTTTCAGTTTTCCAAAGAGCGGTTTTTTTGGTAAGTTCAGTTTTTGTGACAGCCAACTCTTCACTAATGCCTTTTTCTAATTTGGTATTATTTTCTTGTATCAAAAACTGTCTTTCTACCTCAAGTTGGGCCATTTTACGTTGCAACCTATCTACTTCATCTGGCATTGAATCTAGTTCTAACCTCAATTTAGATGATGCCTCATCAATTAAGTCCAAAGCCTTATCTGGTAATTTCCTATCCGTAATATATCTATGTGATAATTCGACTGCAGCTACTAAAGCTTCGTCTTTAATTTCTATTTTGTGAAAACTTTCGTATCGATCTTGTACACCTCTAAGTATTGAAATAGAATCATTTATGGAAGGTTCATCTATATACACATTTTGAAATCTTCGGACCAAAGCTTTGTCTTTTTCAAAATATTTTTGGTATTCTTCAGGTGTAGTAGCTCCTATCACATGCAACTCCCCTCTTGCTAAAGCTGGTTTTAATATATTTGCTGCATCCATTGAGCCATTACCTCCTCCAGATCCAATTAATGAATGAATCTCATCAATGAATAAGATGATTTCTCCATTTGAGTCCTTGACTTCTTTAATAATGGCTTTAATTCTTTCTTCAAATTCTCCTTTGTACTTAGCTCCTGCGACTAAGGATGATAATTCTAATGTGAAAACCACTTTTGATTTGAGATTATCAGGTACATCACCATCAATTATTCTCCATACAAGTCCTTCGATGATTGCGGTTTTTCCCACTCCTGGCTCCCCCACTAAAACTGGGTTATTTTTAGTTCTTCTAGATAGAATGTGTGTAATCCGTCTAATCTCCTCATCACGACCGATAATTGGGTCTAGTTCTCCTGCAATAGCCTTGTCGTTAAGGTTAATTGCATAATTTTTAAGAGCGTTGTATTTATTTGTGGATTGGGTATTGACTGTTTTGCCTTTCCTTAATTCGTCTACACCTTCTTTAAGGGCATCTTCAGTAGCACCAAAACTTTTTAATAATTGAGATACATTATCTCCTCCACCTAGAATGCCAAATAACATGGATTCTGGCGTAATAAATTGATCACCCCAAAGCATCATTACTTTTTTAGCTGTGGACAATGACTTATTAGAGTCCTTGGACAAGTATTGTTTGTCTGTACCTTTGATTTTTGGATATTTTTCTATGATTTTGTAAAGTTCTCTTTTGAACATTGGCAAGGAAATACTTGCTCTTGTAAAGAGATACTCAATCAATTCTGGATCTGTTTCAATTATACCTTGAAGCAAGTGACAAGTGCCTACTTCTAATTGGTCAAGAGAGGCTGCTGTTCTTTGTCCAGCAAGTATTGCATCTTGTGCATTTTCAGTAAAATTATCATAAGTCATAGGAGAATAATTAATTTAGATCCGAAAGTACTAATTTTATTTTTGTCCATTTTAACATATAGACGAAATATGTTGGTCTATCTATAAAAATGGTCTAAAAAGCTTTAACTATTTATCAAATTTTTGTCATTATAAAAAGTGTAAACTTTATAATAAGAATTAGTATAAAGTGAAATACATTCAATTTTTTCTAACTTATTAATTTGAAATTGTACTTTTGTCGGCTAATTAAAACTTTTAACTAACTTAAAATAGAAAATTCATGAAAGATACTTTAATGTATTTAGTGCCAGTACTAGGTGTCCTAGCTCTCTTATACACATTTTGGAAATCAGCTTGGGTAACTAAACAAGATCCAGGAAATGCAAAAATGCAAGGAATTGGAAAAGCGATTGAAGAAGGTGCTATGGCTTTCTTAAAAGCAGAGTATAAGGTATTAGCAATATTCGTAGCATTAGTTGCTATAATCTTAGGATGGAGTGGAAGCATGCAAGAAAATTCTTCATACCTGATTGCAGTATCGTTTATTATTGGAGCATTTTGCTCTGCTTTAGCAGGATATTTAGGGATGAAAGTGGCTACAAAAGCCAATACAAGAACTACCAATGCAGCTAGAACTAGCTTAGGAAAGGCTTTAGAAGTAGCTTTTGCAGGTGGAAGCGTAATGGGACTTGGAGTCGTAGGACTAGGAGTCTTAGGGCTTGGATCATTATTCCTTATCTATTCTAGTATTGGATGGGATATCGCTAAAGTAATCAATGTACTTACAGGTTTTTCTTTTGGAGCTTCGTCTATTGCCTTATTTGCCAGAGTTGGTGGAGGTATATACACTAAAGCTGCTGATGTAGGAGCCGATCTTGTAGGTAAAGTAGAAGCAGGAATTCCAGAAGATCATCCGCTTAACCCAGCCACAATTGCTGATAACGTAGGTGATAATGTAGGTGATGTAGCAGGAATGGGAGCAGATTTATTTGAGTCATTTGTAGGGTCAATTATTGGAGCAATGGTATTAGGTGCTGCATATATTACGTTACCTGAATTTTCAAGTAATGTAGATTTTGGTGGTTTAAATGCAGTATTGCTTCCTTTAGTATTAGCTAGTGTAGGTATACTAACGTCTATCGTCGGTACATTCTTTGTAAAAGTAAAGGATGGTGGCAATCCACAGACAGCATTAAATACAGGAGAGTTAATCTCATCAGTGTTAATGTTAGCTGCAACTTTTTTTATTGCAAAGGCCATCTTACCCGCAACCTGGATCTTCGGAGGAATAGAATATACTAATACAGGAGTATTCTATGCCGTTTTATTCGGATTATTCGCAGGATTAGGTATAGGATATGTTACAGAATATTATACAGGAACAGGTACAAAACCAGTAAAAGCGGTTGCAGCACAATCATTAACTGGATCAGCAACTAACATAATCGCTGGACTTGGATTAGGTATGCAATCTACTGCTATCCCAATCGTAATATTGGTTATTGCAATCTTAGGAGCTCACCATTTTGCAGGTTTATATGGTATCGCTATTGCAGCAGTTGGTATGTTATCTAATACAGGTATCCAATTAGCAGTAGATGCTTACGGACCAATTGCAGATAATGCAGGAGGAATCGCTGAGATGGCTGACTTACCTAAAGAAGTAAGACAAAGAACAGATAAATTGGATGCAGTAGGTAACACAACAGCAGCCATTGGTAAAGGATTTGCTATCGGATCAGCTGCATTGACAGCATTAGCATTATTTGCAGCATTCATGACTACCGCTAACCTTACAGCAATTGATGTATCTAAGCCAATGGTGATGAGTGGGTTGTTATTAGGTGGAATGTTGCCTTTTTTATTCTCATCATTATCTATGGGAGCAGTAGGAAGAGCAGCAATGGATATGATTACAGAAGTAAGAAGACAGTTTGCTGATATTCCAGAATTAAAAGCAGCACTTGCTGTTATGAAGTCTAATGGTGACAAAGAATATAAAGACTGGTCTAAAACGGATCAAGCCATATTTGATGCAGCAGATGGCAAGCCAGAATACAGTAAATGTGTAGAAATATCTACAAAAGCATCAATTAGAGAAATGATGTTACCAGGTATAATAGCTGTAGCTTCTCCAGTACTTGTCGGATTCCTAGGAGGAAAAGAGATGTTGGGAGGTGTATTGGCAGGTGTAACTGTTTGTGGAGTATTGATGGCAATCTTCCAATCTAATGCCGGTGGTGCATGGGATAATGCGAAGAAGATGTTTGAAGAAGGTGTAGAAATCAATGGTGTAATGCATTACAAAGGCTCAGATGCTCACAAAGCAGCTGTAGTTGGTGATACTGTAGGTGATCCATTTAAAGACACTTCTGGACCATCATTGAATATATTATTAAAATTAATGGCTGTAGTAGCATTGGTAATAGCTCCAATGTTAGCGTAATAGCTTATAATTATAAAAGTTTTAAAAGGTCATTATCTTAATCGAGGTAATGGCCTTTTTTATTTTTCTGCTTTATGGAGAATTCAATTTAATACAGGAGAAATGAGGAGTCCATAAAGATGAAATGGCATATCAAACCTTTCCAGATATAACTTTAGTGTGGAAATGAAAATAATTACGGTACGCTGTACCTTAAAAAATTTTATGCTATAATAAACTATAGTTATTTAGGTGCTCTGCACTCTTAACCAGTTAGAGTATTTCTCTTCCTAATAAATTGCCAGAGAAAATAAGGATACAAAAAGGGCAATGATGAGAAATAAAAAAATATATACTATTAAGAATAGAAAAAACTTAGCTAAAGTCCAAAAGTGGCTTTGACGATAATACTTATGAAAAGTGAGATAAAGAGAAATTACATAGGTAATCAGTACAATGAGAAGAGCAATCTCTATATCTAATCCTAACATCTCAGCTAGAAGGGTCAGAATCATCAAAACAAAGAGAAAAACATGACTATATAACATCAAAATCAAATGCTCAACTAAGAAATAATTTCTACGAATATGCATTATTTTTAAGGCTAAAGCTGAAAAAAACATAAGCAATAATATTACCCATGTAAAATTCTTAACGGCATATTTTATTCCCCCAGAAGTATCATTAACAAACTTTAAAAATTGTCTTACAATCAACCTATTTTGGAAACCTTCAATTTTGTATTTTTCGAAAATTTCATCATCTGTCATATTAACAGCATCAGTCTTTGTAATACCATAATCCGAAAATTTAGTATTATTAATAGTAATATTTTTCCCTAGATAATTAAAATTGTCCTTATCTAAATCCGAGAAAAGTTTGTATCGAATAGTATCTCTAAACGTTTTGTCATCTATGGATCCATATTGTAGAGCTAAAGAATCAAATTGGTCCGCAATTTCGAAAAGATGAGCATCTTCGACTATATCATTGGACATTTTATCACTACTTGCAATATCCGCTAGCAATAATATTAAACTAATTAATACAATAATAAAAAAAAGGAATAATCGAATCGGATTAACGTAAAATTTTCTTCTACCTTCTACATAAACTTGAGTCAATTTAGAAGGTCGATGGATGTCTTTTAATGTATGAAGTAATCTAGAATCTAGGTTGAATATATTTGATAATGCCTCAGTGACTATTTGTTTAAATGAAAGTGTAGATTCTTTTGTTGACTGCCCACAGTTGTTGCAATAGATGGCTTCATCTACAAGTGTCTGATCACAATTGAGGCAATTTTTTTTCATTTTATATCATAAAACTTAATCCATCAAATGTACAAAACTTCGGTTAATAATTTTCTTTATAGAAATTGAGTTGCTGTAGCCTAACTCCTTAATTGCTCATGTCCTATTAAGTCATGAATAAGTAACTTTTTACATTTATCACCATAAATACTAAGT
>JBBKVK010000006.1:0-2844 GCA_037968395.1 Saprospiraceae bacterium
TGGGAATACCAATCCAATACCGGTTAAGAAATAAATCTTTGCTTCTGAATTTTTAATCTTCTCATCAATATAAGAGTGATCTGAAAGAATATCTGCCCCATTTTTATTAATTGCAACACTATGTTCGAAATGAGCTGATGGCTTTCCATCACGAGTCACAATTGTCCAGCCATCAATCTGTTGTTTTACAGCGCGATGACCTAAATTAACCATTGGTTCTATTGCTATGACCATACCTTCTTTTAGCATAGGTCCTTTGCCTTTCATACCAAAGTTTGGAACTTCCGGATCTTCATGCAAGTTTTTACCTACACCATGTCCGACTAATTCTCGGACGATCCCGTATTTATGAACTCTTTCACAATAATTTTGAATCGCAAAACTGATGTCACCTATTCGGTTACCAACTATTGCTGCCTCAATTCCTTTATATAATGACTCTCTGGTAACCTTTAATAATTTTTGAACATCTTCTTTTACTTCACTGAATGCAAATGTAAATGCTGCATCTCCATAAAATCCATTCAATATTACTCCACAATCAATTGAAACTACATCAGTTTCTTTAAATTGATCATCTCCTGGTATACCATGCACAACTCCATCATTTAAAGACATACATAAAGTAGAGGGAAAACCTCTATATCCTTTAAATCCAGGAATACCTTTATGATCTCTGATAAACTCTTCAGCTGCTTTGTCAATTTCTTTACCGGTTTTTCCTACTTTTAGTAATCCGGCCACATGTCCGAGAGTTTTACTTACTACTAAGTTACTCTCTCGCATTAATTCTATTTCTTCATTAGTCTTAAAATATATCATAGACTAAATTACATTCCTGCTCCTATCGTAAGTCCTTGTGAACTTCTACCTTGAATACGACCTGATTTGACAAGTCCATCATACTTACGCATTAATAAATAACTTTCGATTTGTTGTAATGTATCCAAAACTACACCTACCATAATCAATAATGATGTTCCTCCAAAATAGATTGCAAAAGCATCATTTACTCCTACAACTGCTACAAGTGCAGGAAGTATAGCTATCGCTCCGATAAACAATGCTCCAGGCAAAGTGATCCTAGTTGTTAAGGTATCAATATAATCCTGAGTATCTTGTCCGGGTTTAACTCCAGGGATAAAAGAATTCTGTCTTTTTAAGTATTCAGCATATTGTTGTGGATTAACAATCAAAGCCGTATAAACATATGTAAATAGTACGATCAATACAAAAAATATTACATTGTAAGGGATTGATTTCCAATCATTCAAACTTAATAATAAATCACTTTGAACTCCTGATGAACTTGCTGCCCATTGTGCTGCAGTCAACGGAAGAAACATGATCGCTTGAGCAAAGATTATTGGCATTACACCAGCTGCACTAAGCTTTAAATTAATAAAATCATTTCCAGCTCCACCAGCAATAGCTCCAGAACTTCTTCCGACCATACGCTTGGCAGCTTGTATTGGTATCTTTCTAACACCTTGTACAACGAGTATAGTCGCAATCACTACAAACAAGAATACAATCATTTCCAGAATCAATGGGATCCATCTATTGTTAGATATTTGACCCAAAACTTCTGCTACAAATGATGAAGGAAGTTTAGCAATGATTCCTACCATGATTAACAATGATATACCATTTCCAATACCTCTATCTGTTATCTTCTCTCCTAACCACATCGCAAAAATTGTTCCTGTAGCTAATATAATCATGTTACTAAACCAGAATACACCAGGGTTTATTGAACCATCGATCGCTCCTGGAGTTGTTTTTAGGTATGCTAAATAACCTCCACCCTGAACTAAAGTGATTAATAAAGTTAAGAATCTAGTGATTTGACTAATTTTCTTTCTACCTGACTCTCCCTCTTTTTGTTGTAATCTCTGAAAATAAGGAACAGCGAATCCAAGTAATTGAACAATAATCGATGCCGTAATGTAAGGCATGATACCTAAAGCAAATATAGATCCTTGATTAAAGGCTCCACCTGTGAAGGTGTTGATTAACTGCAAAAGGTCATTTGCAGATCTCGTAGATGATGCCGTATCTAATGCCAGAGCATTTACACCAGGCAATACAACAAAAGAACCTACTCTGTATACTGCTAATATCATGAGTGTAAAAAGAATCTTATCTTTCAATTCTTTAATACTCCAAATATTCTTTAATGTTTCAATAAACTTGTTCATCTCTCTGATTAATTATGCATTAATAGTTCCTCCAGCAGCTTCGATCTTAGCCTTAGCTGTTGCAGAATAAGCATCTACATTAACATTTAATTTCACACTGATTTCTCCATTTCCAAGAATTTTGACTCTTTCACCTCTATTTATAAATCCTTCATTATATAATGACAATTTAGTAATTTCAGTTATTCCATAATTCTCGAATATTTCCTGAAGTCTAGAAACATTAATACCAACATAAGTTACATTGTTGATATTTTTGAATCCTCTCTTAGGCAAACGCATTTGAAGTGGCATCTGTCCACCTTCGAAAGCTCTCTTGCTCTTATAACCAGACCTAGCTTTAGATCCTTTGTGACCTTTTGTTGCAGTGCCTCCTTTTCCTGAACCTTCTCCTCTTCCTATTCTACCTTTCTTCGACTTTACTGAACCTTCAGCTGGAGTTAAATTGTGCAATTTCATGTGTAAATATTTACTTTATAACTTAATTTAATGGAAAAACCATTAACATTCTTCTACCTTAACCAAGTGACTAACTTTAGCAACCATACCCAATATCTGAGCATTTGCTTCCTTTACAACTGGATTATGAAGTTTTTTGATTCCTAAAGCAATCATTGTCGCCTTTTGTCTCTTACTTCTATCT
>JBBKVK010000007.1:0-7723 GCA_037968395.1 Saprospiraceae bacterium
TAATAAAAAATTAAAAATATACTTTGAGTTAAATTTACCAAGTTTTAAGTATATTATACTGATTATTTCAGCATAAAAAGTCATTTATTTTTATATAATTACTCTTTTCGTTTTATTATATTTTCATTACTTTGCATTTATCGAGTTTTGATAAACTCATTATATTATTCATAAATAAAAATCAGTAAATTATGTTAAAAAAAATTACCACATTTGGAGTCCTACTATTAATGGTATTTAGTATGTATGGACAAAGGAATTGCGGCTCTATGGAATACCTAGAGCAACAATTACAAGAAGATTCTAAAAGAGGAGATTATCTTAAACAAATTGAAGAATACACTAGGGCGTTTCTAGCTAATCCAGAAAATCGAGCAGCTACAGTAGTTACAATACCGGTAGTAGTTCATGTTGTTTACAATAACTCTTCAGAAAACATTAGTGATGCTCAGATCAACACACAAATGCAGGTATTGACTGATGATTTCAGAAGGTTAAATAGCGATGCGGACGGCACATGGTCACAAGCTGCTGATACAGAAATAGAATTCTGCCTAGCTACAGTAGATCCTAATGGAAACACAACGACAGGTGTAACTAGAACTTCAACAAGTACGTCTTCTTTTTCAGCGAATGACAATATGAAATTTAACAGCTCTGGAGGAAAAGATGCTTGGCCTGCAGGCGACTATATGAATATGTGGGTATGTGATCTAAGTGGAACTTTATTGGGTTATGCACAATTTCCAGGTGGATCAGCAAGTACAGATGGGGTGGTCATTGACTACCAATATTTTGGCACGTCAGGTACAGCAACATTTCCATTTGATCTAGGACGTACAGCTACTCATGAAGTTGGTCACTGGCTAAACCTAAGACACATTTGGGGTGATGGTGGATGCGGTGTCGATGATTTCGTAGCTGATACACCAACATCTGATGCTTCAAATGGTGGTTGTGCTTTAGGACATGTATCATGTGGCTCTGTAGATATGGTTCAAAATTACATGGATTACTCAGATGATGCATGCATGAACCTTTATACTTTAGGTCAAAAAACAAGAATGCAAGCATTATTTGGATCAGGTGGTGCTAGAGCAAGTTTATTAAGCTCTAATGGATGTGGTTCTGGTTCTGGACCTACTTGTAGTGACGGTATCCAAAATGGAGATGAAACAGGTGTTGATTGTGGTGGCTCTTGTACAGCATGTGGCGGCGGATGTACCGATACAGAGGTAACTATTAGTATAACTCTTGATAACTATCCTGGTGAAACGACATGGAATCTTAAAAATGCATCGGGTACAACACTTGCCTCTGGAGGTCCTTATTCAGGTGCGGGTTCGACAGTAAGTGTAACTCAATGCCTTACTGATGGATGTTATGATTTTACAATAAATGATAGTTATGGAGACGGTATATGCTGTTCTTATGGTAATGGATCATACACTTTATCTGGCGGTGGCACAACTTATGCATCAGGAGGAGCTTTCGGATCTATAGAAGTTAAAAATTTCTGTATAGGAGGAGGCCCAGCACCAACTTGTAGTGATGGTATCCAAAATGGAAACGAAACAGGTGTTGATTGTGGTGGCCCTGATTGTGCTGCTTGTCCTACCTGTAGTGATGGCATTCAGAATGGAAATGAAACAGGTATAGATTGTGGTGGCTCTTGTACGGCTTGCCCAACATGTAATGATGGTATCCAAAATGGAGATGAAACAGGTGTTGATTGCGGAGGTTCTTGTTCACCATGCGGTGGAGGTGGAGGTTCTACAGTAGTATTAGGTAGTTACTTTGAGTCTGGCTGGGATGGTTGGACTGACGGTGGAAATGACTGTGCTAGATACTCAGGATCAAGATCTTATGAAGGAAACTACTCAATTAGAATAAGAGATAATTCAGGTACTGCTTCGTCAATGACTACTTCTGGATTGAATCTTGCTGGCTATAGTTCTGTTGAAGTAGAATTCTTTTTCTACGCATACAGTATGGAGAATGGAGAAGACTTTTGGTTAAGGTATAATGATGGAAGTGGTTGGAATACTGTAGCATCTTATGCAAGAGGAACCAGCTTTAATAATAATACCTTTTACACTGCAACAGTTACATTAAATAGCAGCACTACTAATTTAGTTAATGGAGGTCAATTTAGATTCCAATGTGACGCTAGTGCTAATAATGACCATATATACATCGATGCTGTTACTGTTACCGGTATCTCTGGAGCTAGGACTAATGGTGAAGGATCATCTATAAAAGCTTTATATGTAAATAACAGTGAGTTAGATATAGAAGATTTAAGACTATCACCAAACCCTGTAAGCCAAGACTTATTTGTTAGATCATTAGAACCAATGAAGGTAATAAAAGTTTACAGTTCAACAGGACAATTAGTCAGGAATCAAAATGGCGGAAACGAATTGTCAAAAACCATCAATATGGCTGATTTAAAACCTGGAGTCTATATTATTACTGTAGAGACAGAAGATGAATTAATTACAAAACGATTTATTAAAAATTAATACAATCTTTCTCTTCTCAATAAACAATTTGGCAGGCTTCAGTAAAATGAAGCCTGCTTTTTATTACATGCAATTCCCCGAATGGTGATTAATTAAACCCGCATTATGAATTAAAAATCCCCACCAGCCAAAGTCTTGTCCAGCAGATAAGTATTACAGATCAAAAGGCCTGAAAACTAAGGTGTTTCGCTCATTTTCCTTATTCCATAGTTTTGCCAACTCATATTTTTCAGCTATGCTTAATGGCATCGAAGAAAGTATTATTAAAAAATTAATCGTAATTTAGAATTTAATTCTAATTTAAAAACAAATAAATTATGACAATCATAGATTCAATTTTAGCGCTTTTAAAAAAGAAAGGAAACACAGAATTAGATGATGTACCAGCAGGTTTATGTCCAAACTGTTGGGGAAGGGAAGAGTACGGTGGTAAGTTTTATGAAGCCGTGAAGAAAAATGACACCGATATAAATAGCAAAAGTCCAAATGTTGGATGGATCCAAGATTATGCTAACAAAAATCTATCTGGGATTAGGGTTGAACATGAAAATGAGCAATATATTTGTCCTACATGTACGGTAGGTTATAAGCCTGCTTAATGATGCTATTAGTTAACTAGATGGACTGATGACTTTTATCATTTTGTAAATAACTATTGACTATTAGTCACTAAATGCCTATTTATTGGGAAGGTGGTTTTATTATAAGACTGCTCTTATTAGCTTTACCCAAAGGCTCCATTTCGTCTTTTTTTGCTGTTTTAAATATCGGTTTTCTACTTTATCAAAGGCGTCCTCAATGAGAGCGTCGTGTAATGGTCTGATCCCTATTATCCAAAGCAATGATGTTAATCCATTAGTTTCAATATCAATAGTATGTCTGAGTTCTGTAGATTCTTTGGTTAATTTTGTGATTTCAAACTTGTGTATCCCATTAATTCCTTTAGGTTTTTCAAATTGAAAAACCATTAAATCATCATTTGATTCTAATACTTTATATCCAATAGGGCCATGGCCTCCACTTGATTCAACCTTCAAGCCATCTTTAAATTTCATTTTAGGCCAATTATTCAGTGGCCAAACTTGATCCTCATTTGTCGCTAAGGATTTGAACAATTCAACCAAAACATTTTTGGATTGATCAATTTTTCTGCTATGAATGTTTAGTACTTTCAATTCAATGCATTTTTGCCTAAAAAAACATTCCAGATCATTCCGCCTTTACTTTTGGATCAATCATAACATAGAATACATCAGTAAGTATATTAATTAATACAAACACACCAGAGATAAATAAGACACAAGCTAAAATCACAGGTATATCATAGTTAATTAGGCTATTGATAGTGAGCTCCCCTACCCCTTTGTAATTAAATACTTTTTCTACAAAAAAAGCACCCGCCAATAGTGAAGCCAGCCATCCAGACAAAGATGTAACAATGGGATTCATAGCGTTGCGAAAAGCATGTTTGTAAATGGTGCTAAAATAGGAAAGACCCTTAGATTTTGCAGTCTTAATATAGTTGGCATCTAACACATCAAGCATGGCACTACGACTTAATTGAACCACAATAGAGACAGGCCTCATCCCCAGAGCTAGAGTTGGCAATATGAGGTTTTTCCAGACTACTACATCATCACCGATGTCATTGATTTCATACAATCCGCCTTGCATATTAAGGCCAGTATATGGAGCTAGGATGAATCCAAACAGCAATGCACAAAATATGGCCGCTACATAACTAGGTACTGAGATCCCCAAAGTTGAAACCACCAATATAAGATTATCGGCTATGGAGTCCTTGTACACAGCGGCTATCACTCCAAATACAATCCCTAAAAGGGCAGCAAATAAAAATGATGTCAACGCCAAAATCATTGTCCTAGGTATGGCTTCTGACAATAAACTTGATACAGGTCTTCCCGTTTGGTATGAGTCTCTTAGATATGGTATTTTAAAGCACATTCTATATTCACCAATTGGGATTGTCCACAATTTAGAATGTAACATATCTGCAGTAGTTTTTGTAGTTACTGTAACAGGCGACAAATCTCTCAGATAATACAACATTTGGATAGAAAGAGGCTTGTCAAGTCCAAGTTCTTTTTGCTTTTGCAATACTGTCTTGTTATCAGATCTCTGTCCAAAAGTTAGCCGTGTAGGATCTACAGGTGCCAAATATATAATCGAACATATTAATAGCACAACTGATATCAAAACAAGTAATCCTGACCCTATCCTTTTAGTTAAAAATCTAATCATTTATCAAAAGTAATGAAATATTATTAATTGGGTGGTTAGCTATTTGGTTAGTTGGCTGGCTGAGGTATATACTAGCCAAAGGCTATAAACGAATTAACAAGTTTTGTTTAGCGGATTTTAATGTTAGTTAATCGAAAACCTAATCCACATTCTCTCACATCACCCAAAAAATGATTATATTTGAAAAAAAAAATAAACTATGAATTTTTCAATATTTTTAATTCCACTAATTTTCATCTCACTAGTGATATTATCAGCTGGGTTTTTCACTGTCAAGCAACAGAGTTATGCTATATTAGAACGACTGGGTAAGTTTAAATCTATTAAGAGTCCTGGTCTACATTTTAAAATACCAGTACTTGATAAAGTGGCTGGAAAAGTTAGTATTAAGATACAACAACTCGATGTATTAGTGGAAACCAAGACATTTGATGATGTATTTGTAAAATTAAAAGTCTCTGTACAATTCAAGATACTTCCAGACAAGGTTTATGATGCATTCTACAAATTAGAAAACCCTCACGATCAAATCACATCTTACATATTTGATGTAGTGAGAGCCGAAGTACCAAAAATGAAACTCGATGATGTATTCGTCAAGAAAGATGATGTAGCCAATGCCATAAGAAGAGAAATCTCTGAAGCAATGAACGAATATGGATATGAAATAGTAAAAGCATTAGTAACTGATATCGACCCAGATGCAGCAGTAAAAGAGGCAATGAATAGAATTAATGCTGCAGAAAGAGAAAAAACAGCTGCAGAATACGATGGTGAGGCTGAAAGAATCAGAATCGTAGCAAAAGCCAGAGCCGAAGCAGAAAGCAAAAGGCTTCAAGGCCAAGGTATCGCAGATCAAAGAAGAGAAATTGCTAAAGGATTGGAAGACTCAGTAGAAGCTCTCAATAAAGTTGGGATTAACAGCCAAGAAGCATCTTCATTGATTGTCATAACTCAACATTATGATACATTACAAAGTATAGGGGAAAGTACAAAGAGCAATTTAATATTAATGCCTAATTCGCCAAGTATGGCCTCAGATATGTTAGCCAATATGGTAACATCATTCGCTGCAGCACAAAAGCTCGGAGAAGCACAGGATGACGCATATAAGTTGAAGCAAGGTAAAAAGTAGTTTGGCTAGTTGGGTGTTGATGTTTATCGGCTTTGCCTCTGTTTAATTGGTCTACGACCATTTGTTTAATTGTTTAAATGGCTTTTATTTCTTCAAAACAATTTGGTATCACAGACTGTAATAAATGTTTTATAGGTGCAGAGCACCGCAACTTATATAGTTTTATATAATCAAGAATGTTTGGAGGTACAGAGTACCGAAACAATTTAACATCCAAATTTTAAATGTATAACCCAAAACTCTGTATTAAGACATAAATATCAATCAGTTAGGTTAATAATTGGGGTTAATCGTTATCTTTGCAATCCAAACGTTAAGTTTTATTATTCACCTTGAAAATTATCGTGACATGAGTAAGATAATTTATATCATTTTAACATTTGCTATTAGTACAAGTGCAGTCCATGCACAATTTTTAAGAAAGCTACAAGAGAAAGTACAATCTGAGTTCATTGACAAGGTTGCAGATAAAATATCTGATGCTTTAGCCGAAGATTTGGCTAACAAAGCCTATAAACCAATTGATGAAGCATTTGACGAAGCTTATCAAGAAAGTGACAACGATTCTACAGAAGCAAAAAGCAAATCGGACTATAGTTCAATACTTAAAAACTTCGACGAAGCCGCTGCAAAACTTCCTGCCGAATACCATTTTGATATCGTAAACCATATGGAAATAGAAGATACCAAAGGTAAAATTGATAAGATGAAAATGTTGTTTCCACACGAGGGCGATTATTTTGGAATGGAGACGGAAGATAAAGGCAAAACCACCTTACTTGTGTACGACTTAAAAAATGAAATTATGGCGATGTATACTGAAGAAAAAGGTAAAAAGTCAGTAAATGTTATGCCATCAATGATGGACTTTGCAGCAGCTTATTTAAAAAATAGTGATAAAGTTGATAATGAGTTCACGTTTGAAAAAACAGGCAAGACGAAGACAATACTCGGATATAATTGCGAAGAATACAAAGTCGAATCTGAAAAATATATAACTTACAGCTTTGTTACAAAAGACTTTCCAATAAGTTGGAGAGATTCCTACGGTAAGCTTATAGAAAAATTTGCTCCAGCTGCAGCATCAGGAGTAGATGATTTAAATAATAGCATGACTTTATACTCTGAAACTAAATATAAAAAAGACCTTGACAAATCTTCGTTCATGGAAGTTGTCAAAATTGATCAAAGTGGTTTTAATATCAACAATGGAGAATACGAAAAAGTAACCTATAATAAATAGAAGTAAATAAAAATATACTATGAAAATTAATACTATTCTTTTCCTCTTTTTAGCTTGTCTCGCTATTAACTTAGTAGCACAAGTGCCACAGGGGAAATTGCTCAGCACTTGGAATGACAACTCACTCCCAAGCAGTAGTGCCCATGACAATAGATATAATGAAGTATGGGGTGTAGTACAAAATGGGAGAGAATACGCTATTATAGGTACAACTTGGGGCACTCATTTTATAGATGTCACAGATCCGAATAATGCTGTAGAAGTTGACAGAGTAAAAGGAGCAACAGTCGGACCATCAGTGGTACACAGAGATTACCATGATTACAATGGCTATCTTTATGCAGTATGTGATGAGGGTTCAGCGAGTACCCTGCAGATATTTGATTTATCATCCTTACCCGACTCTGCAACATTGGTTTATGATTCATTTGAACTAATAAGACGATCGCATAACATTTTTATTGATACAACTACTGCCTTGCTCTATGGAGCAATTTCCTACGGACCATTTATTGTTTTAGACATATCTGAGCCAACCAATCCTAAGAAAGTAGCTAC
>JBBKVK010000008.1:0-7864 GCA_037968395.1 Saprospiraceae bacterium
ACATTGTATGGTTAATCTCAAAATAGTCTTTGAATTGCTAAATAATATTCTGCATTTTTTTCTCTTTCTTAGAATAAATTTACTACTTTTGTAGAGAAGTAATTTTAAAGCCCACTTTATGTATTAGAACTTTGAAGGTGTTTCGATCTGCAATACCTGCCCGCTGTACACGACTTTGGCAGACGTGGATTTTCTAACGCATATTATGGAGTAAAATACTTCAATGTTCAGTTTTAATGTTCTCCCCCAAACATGTACTGATTTTTTATAGAACCTTCAAAACCTATCATAATGATAAAAACCTCTTTATCAGAAAAATTAGTCTCTTCTAATGATGAATACGGACAGTTTAAAAAAGAAGTATTAAATGATTACTATCTATGTACATTATCAAGAGAAGCTAGTTTATTAGCTCGAAAGGAAGTTTTAACTGGCAAAGCTAAATTTGGTATCATCGGAGATGGTAAGGAATTACCTCAGGTAGTGATGGCAAAGTATTTTAAAAAAGGTGATTGGAGGTCAGGATATTATAGAGATCAAACTTTTATGTTTGCAGCTGGCTTAAGCTCGATAGAAGACTTTTTTGCCCAACTTTATGCTGATACAGAAAACGATCCATTTTCAGGAGGTCGTCAAATGAACTGTCATTATGCCACGCCTACGGTGTCACCATCTGGTGAGTGGTTGGATATGGTAAATGTGAAAAATGTAAGTTCGGATATATCATGTACAGGAGGTCAAATGGCAAGAGCATTAGGACTGGCTTTTGCATCCAAACAATACCGTGAAAGAAAAATAGAAAATTCAGATATATTTTCAAAAAATGGAAATGAGGTTTCATTTGTAACTATTGGCGATGCTTCGACATCAGAAGGAGTGTTTTGGGAAACCATTAATGCGGCTACTGTATTAAAAGTACCACTAATTACTTGTGTATGGGATGATGGCTACGGTATATCAGTACCAAAGGAGTTACAAACGGCAAAGGGATCAATTTCAGAAGCATTAGAAGGATTTACTTTAAATAAATCTGGGGAAGGTATGTATATCTACAAAGCTAAAGCTTGGGATTATCAGGAACTTTGTGCTGTTTTTGAAGAAGCGGTAGCAATGGTAAGGGAAAACCATATACCAGCATTGATACATGTAGAGGAAGTTACGCAACCTCAAGGACACAGTACTTCGGGGTCTCATGAAAGATACAAATCTGCAGAGAGATTACAATGGGAAGCAAATTTTGATTGTGTGAAAAAATTTGGAGAATGGATTCTTCAAAATGGGATAGCTTCTGAAGAAGATTTGTTGGCTATTGGTGAAGAAGCTAAGAACTTTGTGAAAGAAGGCAAGACGAAAGCATGGGATACTTACAATGCTCCAATAAAACACATAATATCTGAATTAAAAGAGATATTTGATGTGATATCCTTAAGCCCTGATAGTGAACAATTAGGTAAATTAATAAGTGATTTTGATACCATCATTAATCCAAATTTATCCGAACTGGTACAAAAAGCAAGACGGGTAAAATTAAAAGCAAAAACTTTAGGGATTGAGAATGAGAAATTAAACGATTTCATTAATAAATACACAGAAATCGGAAATGCTAGATACGAATCAAACCTATACAGCAGTAATAGTTTTGCCGCTATCAATGTCCCTGTAATACCGCCAATATACTCTGATTCATCTAAAAAAATTAATGGATATCAAATACTTAATGCATTTTTTGATAAGGCCGTAGAGAGGGATGACAAAATCATCGCATTTGGAGAGGATGTTGGACAGATTGGTGATGTAAACCAAGGTTTTGCTGGGTTGCAAGAGAAATATGGGGAGGATAGAGTATTTGATGTGGGTATTAGAGAATGGACAATAATTGGACAAGGCATTGGTGCATCAATGAGAGGTCTGCGTCCTATTACAGAAATTCAATATTTAGATTATATCACATATGCTTTTTCAGCATTGACAGATGATTTAGCTACTGTTAGATTTAGGTCAAATGGGATACAGCAAGCTCCTCTTATTATCCGGACAAGAGGCCACCGATTGGAGGGTATATGGCATGCAGGATCTCCAATGGGGATGCTTGTCAATAGCATGAAAGGAATCTGTCTTTGTGTACCGAGGAATATGGTTCAAGCAGCTGGTATGTACAATACCCTATTACAATCAAATGACCCTGGCATCGTAGTAGAGTGCTTAAATGGATATAGATTAAAAGAGGTATTACCAGATAACGTAGGTGAATATACTGTGCCTTTTGGAGTACCAGAAACGATAATCAGTGGATCTGACCTAACTTTGGTCACTTATGGATCATGTGTTAAACTCGCCCAAAAAGCTTGTCAATTACTATTGGAGCACGGTATTTCTGTAGAATTAATAGATGTGCAAACATTGTTGCCTTTCGATCTAGAACACACAATAGTAGAATCTGTTAAAAGGACAAGTAGATTACTTATTTTGGATGAAGATGTGCCAGGAGGCGCTTCAGCTTATATCATGAAAGAAGTTTTAGAGAGCCAAAATGGTTACATATACTTAGATTCAAAACCAGAGACATTGACGGCAAAAGACCACCGTACTCCATTTGGCTCTGATGGTGACTATTTCACAAAGCCAGGCATTGAAGATATTATGGAAAAAGTTATAGATATGATGACTGAGGCCGGATTGGTCTAGCAAGTTTGAAAATTTAGACCGTTAGCGTTTTAAGTTGATTGCTGAGCAGTTTTACCCTTAACTATCAACTACTAACTACTAACTATCAACTTTTAACCATTAACCATTAACCATTAACCATTAACCCTTAATCAAGTACAGTCCAATTACTGCCCGATGGATATATAAATAACGTGCTATCCATCTTTTCATCAAAAGTGGCATTAAAATAACCTTCTTTCATGTCTATACGAGCTCCGTTATTGCTGTAAGATCCCATGCCAACACCTTTACGCCAAAACCACGAACCTGGCATCATATCCCATACTTGTACACTATCCTTCCCTATGAATTTCATATCTAAATGGGCGTCATTGTTTTTCATATTGTATTTTGAGAGTACTTTTATATTACCCGAATATGGCTTTCTTCTATGCCAATCAAGGCTTTCTTTTAACGCTACACCTTCATCACTAAAATCTCTAAACATATAAATACCATCGAGATTTTCTGGAAGGCCTCCAATTACAATGGCTTGCTCATCATACCACTCAAAGTTGTTAATTAAACCTCTTATGTTATCACCAGCTATTTGTACTTTATGGATGGTGTGTTGCCCGAAGTAGATACATATTACAATAAAAATGAGGCATAAACTGTACTTTAATCGACCACCAAAAGTTAACAATAAAGCAGTCAAACCAAAATAAAAGAAGATAGAAGCAAAATAGCCATACCTGTCATTTTCATAATGGTGTAAATTCATGAAATAAAGATTTAACACTGGCAACAAAGCAATTATAAAACAAATGAAGGAAAAACCAATAACTAAACCAGCTGAGTTCTTTTTGTTTTTATATCCTAGTAGGATAGCTAAAATTAATGGTAGAAGTACTGCTAAAGCCACTATAGTTTGGGATAGAAAACCGTACAACTCATATCTTGGTTGAAAAGACAAATAATGGGTAAATCCGATATATTTCACAAAATATTTAGATGCTGTGGTTAATATTAAACTAGGTGTAAAATCCATATGTTGTTCAGCACCATAATGTCCAATATAATCGCCAATCATCCATTTAGTTAATATAAAATAGAATATAAGGAATGCTGCATGGATAATATTTATGTAAATCCCTTTTTTTAATACAATGCGATCTCGGTTTTGGTAGAATTTGGTGAGGTACAAAAACCCATAAATTCCAGGAGTTACAAGACTAAGCTCTATGGTAAAAAGACTTAGAATGAAAATCATAAAATGGCCTAATAAATACTTGTTTTGATTGCTTTCTAGGTATTTTATAAAAAGAATAATACCAATTGATACCATTGCGGTAATCATGAGATAATGATAGCATGCTTTCCAAGTAACCGCTTCAATACTATATGGTGATAACAAAAACATCAAAGCAGCAAAGAATGCACCTATTCCGCTGAGTTCCCATTCAAACCATTCTCCAATTTTTCTTAAAGCTCTGTAAACACTATAACTTACTAGACCATGAGATATGGCAAAAATCAAATACAAAGAAAATGTATCAGCATTGGTGATTTTATAAATTGTAAAATTTATAAGGTGGAAAAACTGATGCAACCCTGGATAGTTGAAACAATGCACAATATCTCCCCAATCACCAGCTCTATATTTATTAAGCCAACCTAAATAATCTGTTACGAGTCCATAATTATGAGTTGGATAATATAATATTAATGAAATTAATACAGCTATTGGAAGGATGAGGGATCTTAATTGCATTTATAAAATTTATTCAATTAGTCTATGTATTCTACTTTTCTTAAAAATTTGATTCCAACTCTTATTTCAAGACTTAAGTTTCTAATTGCTCTTTCATTTAAGTTAATTGTTTGCCCAAATTGGTCGATTACATTAGGTATAGGTCCTTGATAATATTGATTACCGAAATCTGGACAAAATACAACCTCAACATATGGTCTAAATAAATCAGAATAATTTGCCCATTCAAAGCCTCCTCCAATTGTAGCGCCATACACGAAATCCCTCACAAAAACATCATTTGGATAAAAAGGAGATCCATATCTATTGTAGTCTTTTAAATTAGTTGAGAAAGTATACTCTATACGGACGCCCAAATTATAATATGGAATGATGGAACCTTGAGTGGGTATTGATCTTTTACCGCCTAGCTCTAGTACAGCATTTCTAAACTTAAAACCTTGTGTACCTATGGATTCTCCTCTCCAAGTAAAGGCTCTGAGAGAACTTCCTCTTACATGGTAACCAATTTGTGCATAAAGTGAACTTGGAGACTCTTCAGAATAGGATTCTATAATAAAATCAGCACTTAGTGCTAATAAAGGATTTGGATTGAAATCATTCCATTTTTGAAAAGACATAGATGTTCCTACTTTGGGCCCAAACCAAAAACTTTGTGCAAAACTACACTGCGCTATTAAAAGCCCAACAATAACTATTGTTATTCTGAAATTCATTTTATAATTTTTATTAGCTCAAATTTAATAACTCAACGTATCAATTCTCATATATCAGAGGATAAATATTATTTAACTTTCGCTTTTATTGATTCCAATCCTAAAAAAGTCAAATATGTAAAACTCCTTTTCTCATAAATCTTTGTTAAATGCTAATGCCGCCAAACCAAAATAATATTAAATCCATTAATAATATTGGTGAAATTATTTAATAAAAAGCTAATTTTACTTTTACATTTAAAAGATAATTAAACTTAATGAAGCATTCAATTATATTACTTCTATTACTTGCTACTATTAATTTTTCATTTTCACAAGGAATTGAGTTTTTTCACGGTACTTGGGAAGAGGCTTTAGAAGCCTCAAAAAAGGAAGGTAAGTCAATATTTGTCGACGCATATACTACTTGGTGTGGACCATGTAAGGCGATGGCAAAGAATACTTTTACAGTAAAGGAGGTAGGTGATTTCTTTAATAAAAACTTCATTAATGTTAAGTTTGACATGGAAAAAGAAGAAGGTGTAAAATTTGGGCATACCTACCCCGTTCAAGCCTATCCTACTTTGTACTTCATTAATGATAAAGGCGATGTACTAAAAAAAGTGGTAGGTGGCCAAAAGCCAGAAGGGCTAATAGCTAACGCTAAAGAGGCATTAAAAGCTGATGACAGAAGTGGAGAGTTTGAAGAGGAATATTTAAATGGAAATAGAGAGTACGATTTAGTATATGGATATGTAAAAGCTCTTAATAATGTCGGTAAACCCACTCTGAAAATATCAAATGATTATCTTGATACAAATCCAGAAATTACCATTGAGCAAAAACTAGCATTTATCTTTGAAGCAGCTGTAGAAGCAGATTCAAAACTATTTGACGATGTCATCCTACAAAAAGCAAAGATTATAGAAATAGTTGGAGAGGAAGTATTTGCAGCAAAAGTACATGGTGCTTGCAAAAAGACATTTGGAAAGGCGATTGATTTTGAATATGAAGGCTTAATGGATGAAGCCATAAGTAAAGCTCAGGTTTTAATGTCTAAAGATGACTTTATTGAGTTTGCACATAAATCAAGAATGGCATATTATGATTCATTTAATAAAGATGAACAATATTTAGATACAGCTGAAGATTACATAAAAGCATCTGGGAAAAAGAATCCAGTTGTTCTTTCCTTTGTAGCTACTGATATATGTAATAACCTAAAATCCGACCCTAAAGCCGTAAAAAAAGCAATTAAATGGGCAAAGCAAGCATTAAAAATTGACCCCACTGAATCAAATTTTAATACATATTGTCAAACACTGCTTACAGCAAAAGAATACGATGAAGTATTAGAATTAGTCAACAAAGAGATTGAAAATAAGAAGACTACTTATAATGTAGGTACTTTGCAAAGATTAAAACAATATACTGAGCAATTAAAAGCAACTCAAGGGTAATTGAAGTATTTATTAGCTATATATTCATTCTTTTGTATTTGTTTAATCAAAAGTGAAGCCCAATCTGGAATAAACTTCATGCATTCTGTATCATTACACAATGCACTTGATCTTGCTAAGAAGTCGAATAAAAATGTATTTATTGATACATATGCTGATTGGTGTATCCCATGTAAGAAAATGGAAATAGAGTTTTTAAATTCTGAAGTTTCGTCATTTTTTAACCAAAACTACGTCAATATCCGCATTAACATGGATAATTCAGTGTATGCAGGAAGTTACAGGAATGAATTTGATATAGTTTTCTTACCTACCATGATAATTTTAGATCAGGAAGGCCATGTTAAGTATAAAACTGATAAGATTATACCTGGTCGTGAATTAATGGCAATTGCTAGCCAGTCATTAAATCCAGATGTCTTTTTTGAATCTGATGCTTCAAAAATAATATCATCTCCAGTAGTCGGCAACGTAACAAAAAAGAAAGAAACCAAACAAGGTTCAAGAGTAGTATACTCTGCTAATGAAGATGGATCTAAGGTAAATCCAGATTTTTTATACCAAGAAGCTTATTTTAGATTGGAATTAATGGATGGTAGTCATAAGTCAAGTGTCAAAGAGTATTTAGCTACTCAAAAAGATTTAAGTACTCCAAAAAACATAAAATTTATTTTTGACTTTCTTGATAATACAAGCACAAATGAGTTTAAGTATTTTGTAAAAAATTTACCATTATTTAAAAGAGAAATTGGAAGAGAAAATGTAGAATTAACCTTACGGTTTTTAATTATGGATAGGCTTGAATTTGGTTTTCCTAGACCAAACTTGGAGGAAGCTAAGGTATTATATAGATTAATAGATAGCACTTTTTATGAAGAGAAAGCTTATAAATATTATTTATCAAGATTAATTGATGATTGCAATTACCAAGAATATAAACGTTTGGGAAAAGAGTACTTAAATAAGTTTGATTCAAAAGACCATTTAGTAATATTCACCATGGCAGAGGAATCATTATCTACAGATGATTGGATCTCAGACTCTAAAATTGAGCAATCAATATTGATGGTAAAGAAGGCGATTAAAATTAACGATTCGATTCAATCTTATCATATAGCTTTAGCTGAATTGTATCTAAAGTTAGATAAAGAGAAGAAAGCTAAAAAAGTAATAAAAAAAGCAATTAAAATAGCTAAATCTAATAATCAGAACACTAAAATGCTAGATAATATGATCATTCGATTGGATAATAGGATTTAGTTAATAGTTAATTGAGTTTTGGTAAGTAT
>JBBKVK010000009.1:0-38641 GCA_037968395.1 Saprospiraceae bacterium
CCAGAAGCTTTACTAGATTCTATAAATTCAAATTTTGGAAAAGATTCCTCAGATATTTTACTTAAGAGTTTCCATAAAGAGCATACAGTAATCTTTGAATCATTTATCAATGGGAAAGAATTCTCCTGCATTGTCATCCGAAATGAAGACGGAAGGCCTGTTGCTTTACCACCTACAGAAATTAGAAAGCAAGGTCAATTATACGATTATAAATCTAAGTATCTACCTGGATTATCGAGGAAAATAACTCCGATGGATGTCCCAGCCGCTTCTCTTGAGGCAGTGAGAGCGGAATGTGTCAAACTCTATGATTACTTATCGTTCGACACATATGCTAGAATAGACGGATTTATCACAGACGATGATACCATTTATTTGAATGATCCAAATACAACATCAGGGATGATGCCAAGTTCATTTTTCTTTCACCAAGCAGCAGAGATAGGACTAGACCCATCCCAGTTTTTAAGTTTTGTAATAAGGACATCCTTAATTGAAAGGATTGAAGAACAACTATATTACCAAGCCAAATATACAAGGCTATTAAATGATCTAGATCAATCATTGGCTTCGTTACAACAACCGTCAACTAATAAAAAGAAAGTAGCTGTAATCCTAGGTGGTTACTCCTTTGAAAGGCATATATCTGTGGAGAGCGGTAGGAATATTTATGAAAAACTAGCAAGCAGTTCAGACTATTTGCCTATACCAGTTTACTTAAAAGGGACTGAAGATGGACATGAGCTTTACCAAATCCCAATTAGCTTTCTACTTAAAGACAATGCTGACGATATTAAGGAAAAAATTGACCACTTCTCTAGAAATCCGATCTTAGATCAGATAAAAGAAGAGTGCAAATCGGTGACAAGCAAGTACCAGTCTGCCTACAATATTAGTGAACCAATTAAGCTTTCATATTTCGACTTAAAGCAAAAGGTTGATGCGGTATTTATTGCATTACACGGCAGACCAGGAGAAGATGGGACGGTCCAACAAAGACTTAAAGAAGTAGGTATTCCATATAATGGATCGCATACAGAGTCTTCTATGATTACAATCAATAAGTTTAATACATTACAGATCCTGAAGGAGAATGGTTTTAATGTAGCAAATCAGTTGATCGTCGATAGTCTAGATTTTTATACTAATGAGGATGCACTACTAAATAAGATAGAAACAAATTTTAGCTACCCATTAATTGCTAAGCCAGTCGATGATGGGTGCAGTTCTGCAGTAAAGGTGATTAAATCTAGAAAATCCATGACTGAATATCTAAAAGGGATATTCAGGGAGAATGAAGAAATCACGGAATTGATGCGAACCACATTGGGACTAAGTTATAATGAAGAATTTCCCAAAAAGTCAGAAGTTTTGATAGAGTCTTTGATTCAAAAAGAAGGGGCAATTCACTTTTTGGAGATTACAGGAGGACTATTAACACATCATACTAAAGATGGTATAAAATACGAATTATTCGAACCATCAGAAGCCTTAGCAGGAGGGGAAATACTTTCATTAGAAGAAAAATTTTTAGCAGGGGAAGGACAAAACCTTACTCCAGCAAGATTTGGGGACAATTATACGTTAATAGTGGAGCAAGTAAAAGCTGACTTAGAGAAAGCTGCGAGGATACTAAATGTGGAAGGATATGCAAGAATCGATGCATTTGTGAGAATTTACCCAAATAATAAAGCCGAAACTATAATTATTGAAGTAAATTCGCTCCCAGGAATGACTCCAGCAACATGCATATTTCACCAATGTGCATTAAACGGATATAAACCATATGATTTTATAGATCAAATATTGCAATACGCCATCAATGACTAAATCTACAGATACAGGAATAATAGGAAAGGTTCTTCAATTCTTTCAAAAACATCCAATCACAAAACACCTTGTGTTAGTGGCATTATTTTTAGCTTCAATATTAATGCTGACAATGCTTTGGCTAAATGTTTATACCAATCATGGACAAAAAATAGCAATGCCAGATCTAGAAGGCATGAATTATACAGAAGCCAGACAGGCTGCCGGTAAAATGTCCTTTGAGTTAAAAGTAACAGATTCTATTTTCATCATTGGAAAAAAGGGTGGGATAATCATTAAACAAAATCCTAAGTCTGGAGATGAAGTAAAAGAAAACAGGAAAGTGTATGTGACAGTTACTAAGTACAATGCTGACCAAATCAAAGTAAAAGACCTTCCTACATTGTACGGCAATGATTTTAGTCAAAAGAAAACAGAATTAGAATATAGAGGCATCAAATCTGTCATCAAATCTCGAAAGTACGATCCAGGAGAGCCTAACTATATATTAGAAGTATATTATAATGGCCAACTTATCATCAATAATAATACGCTCAAATCAGATGTGGAAATCGACAAAGGTGGAACATTAGAGTTTGTAGTGAGTGATAGCGGAGGAGGAGAGATCACTATTCCTTCAGTCATCTGTATGACATATGCCGAAGCAGAATTTATGTTAGATCAATCTAAATTGGGTATTGGACAAGTCATTGAAAAAGGGGCTATAGAAGACAAATCATCCTCATACATTATATCCCAAAACCCTCCTTATGATGGCATTAATAAAATTGTGATGGGTAAAACTATTGATATCACTATCTCAAAAGAGAAGCCTGCAAGGTGCATTTAAATTACCTGAATATAGGTTTTAATTGAATGCTCATTAATTCAATTGCTGACTATATAAGGTAGGATTAATTTTTAGATAATATATTAAAAGCTATGAAAAAATGTCTAATACTTTTATTTACAGTTTTTAATTGCCCGTTATTTGGCCAAAAAAATAGTTATTTTCCATACATCATTGGTGATAAATATGGCATTGCTGACATAGACGGGCAGTTGCGATCACAAAACTTATTTAACGAAATTGAGTATTTAAGTTTTTCTAAAAACTATTTTAGTGTAAAAGATGATAGAGGGAGTTATATTGTTGATGATTATGGCAAAAATTTACTTCCTAACTATTATCAGTCATTATCCTATGAATCTTCAATTCTAGATGGGTTTTATAAAAAAAATGATCTAAGCGAAAAACTAAAGGATATTTACAAAGTTAATGCCCAACTAATTGATGGTAGAAAAATGACACTGCTATTGAAGTTAGTAAATAATAAATTATCTATTAAAGAATCAAAAGACATAAATCAATACTATAGTGAAAAGGGCATTTATAAATACAATGATGTTAATTGCATTAAATTTGGTTACATACCTATAGTAAATAATAATGGCATCAATTTATACAATGATAATTTAGGACAATTATTTAAGGAAGATTATGTTGATGTATCTTGTTTGAGCGAGAATAGATTTTCAGTTACTGAAACATCTGGCAAAGTGAATATTATTGATTCAGCTAATAAGAGATTTAATAAGAGTGAATTTCAAGAATATAAAACTACATCTAAGACTAACCATTTTATTGGAATTAAAGATGGGGTTTCGAAAAACATAGGACATAAATCACATTATTTACTCAATGAAGAAGGAATAACAGTAGGAGGACCCTATAAAGAATTAGAACCAATAAACGGAAATTATTTAGTTGCTAAAAATGATGGAGTCTTTATCATATCATATAATGGAAAGGAGGAATTGTACTTTAATGATGGCCGAGTTTCTAAATTGCATCATGGAAATATATTAATTAATAATTCGATCGGCGCCACTGTTTATAATAAAGATTTAGAAACCATAATTAAAATCCCAGATTGTAGTTTAGAAGAAGCTTTTAGTGGCAACTATTTTATAATTAAGAAAGGTAAAAACTATGGGTTAATCGATACAACAGGCAAAATTGTGCTAGAATCAATTTATGAAAAGCTAGACTATAAAGACCTAGGAGATTGTATGATTTCTGTAATAAATGGTAAAAAAGGAGTCTTTAATTTTGACCTAAAAAATATAATCCCTAATGGATTTTCGCAAATAGAAACTTACGATAGCTACTTTGTCACGACAGAAAAATCTAGAAGAATTGAGTATGATTATAGTGGGAACATATTAAAGGACGGGGCATTAGAGGATAGTATTAAGATAGTCTACAAAGAATACCCTGAACTTCATTATTTTGATAAAGTTATAATTTCTGATGAATCTTATGGTAGTCTAGAAGTACTACAAGATAGGTATATGAATATTTGCATTAAGGCAAGTAAAAAAGGTCAATATAATAGAAAAAATTCAAAAGATTTATTCTCATTAATGGGAGAAGCAATTTTGCCAAAGGAATGTGATCTTTTACATAGTAAGTTTAATGATAAATTCAATAAAGAAGGACTAATTGAAGTAAAAAACCAGGACGTTAAAGCTAAAATAGGATTAATAAATTTTAAAGGAAATTGGGTATTTCCATTAGCTGACCAAAAATTGGAAATAGTTGGAGAAATGATAATATCATATACTCCATTTGGGACAAGAGTTTATAATACAAAAGGAAAGGAATTATCAATTCAGCTCAAATCTGTTTTATTAAGTGATAATCCGCCTTATGTTGCTGAATATTATTATGATCAATACCCTATTGATGAAGTAGAAAAAGAGAAAAACAGACCAGTGGATGATACTGAGTTTTTTATAGTTAATGACATTGAAGAAAGAGTTTTTGGATATGTTGATAATAGAGGTATTACCGTAATTAAACCTCAATATACAACTGCTAAGGCTTTTATTAACGGCTTTGCTATCGTAGGAGTATTAGGAGGTGAAAAGCCTAAGGCTATGGTAATTGACACTCTTGGAAATATAATTTTGTCAACAAATCATGATCTATTACAGCGAATTAGAGGAGAAGAAAACTATTTATTGACATTGAAAAAAAATGATTTTGAGGTTAAGTATGGTTTGTGTGATTTAAATGGGAATGAACTATTATCGACAGAATACAAATCAATAGGAAAAATAAATGATTATTGGTTAACTAGGAAACCGTCTGGTGAAGTATCTATACTTGATAGTGTTTTTGTTAATATTTTTACAGGAGAAAACATTTTAGATCCTTATAGTATAAGTAAAGTTAATGATGATTTTATTATACTTCAGACTTCGGGGAAATCTATAGTTTTACATTTAATCAAAAAAGAAAATTACACCATAGAACCATGTTTACATTACGATATTATAGAAAATGAAAAACCTTTGATAAAAGTAGTGACAGGGAACGATGAGTTTTATTATTTTAGACTAGATACTCAGAAGGCATTTAAATAAATTAGAAGATAGTCACAAATTGAAGTTGTTTAAAAGGTATGATTTTTTTTAATTAAAACTTAAAAATGGAATTAAATGTCTCTAATTACTATTGATATTGAGGTACAGGAACTCAAACAAAAAAAAGAAGAAAATGAAGACTTCCTATTACTAGATGTAAGAGAAACTTTCGAGCATTCAATGTACAATATAGGAGGCACTCTGATACCACTAAATACATTGCTTCATGCAATATATAGACTACAAGACTACAAGAATAAGGAAGTTATTGTGTATTGTAGATCAGGGATGCGTAGCAATACCGCTAAAGAGCTTTTGCTTCAAAATGGATTTACCCATGTTAGGAATCTAATAGGCGGAGTACTTGCTTGGCAAGGGGCAGGATATTAAGATAGAATTTAATGTGCAACCATTTTAAGTTAAAAAATCATTGATAAACATAATTGTTGTGAGCATATTTGGATATATGCCACCCCTTACTACCATAAAATGTTGTAATTTTGCGTTTTGAAACGAACAATATCATATTTCAAATAATAAATGAGTAAGAAAGGAAGAGTATTGGTAGCAATGAGCGGCGGGATAGATAGCACCGTGGCAGCAATGATGCTTCATGAAGAAGGTTATGAAGTAGTAGGTATCACTATGAAAACATGGGACTATGCCAATAGTGGAGGAAGTAAAAAAGAAACAGGTTGTTGTAGTTTAGATTCTATTAATGATGCTAGAGAAGTAGCAGTTCATATGGGTTTTCATCATTTCATTATCGATATTAGAGAAGAGTTTGGAGATTATGTTATTGATAATTTTGTGGATGAATACATCGCTGGTCGTACTCCTAATCCTTGCATTCTATGTAATACTCATATCAAATGGAATGCTCTGATTAAAAGAGCTGATGCAATGGATTGTGAATTTATAGCAACAGGACACTATGCTGTGATAAAGGAAGAAAACAACCGAAAATTTATTAGTAAAGGTAAAGATGACAGAAAAGATCAGTCTTATGTTCTGTGGGGCTTAGATCAAGCTAGTTTAAGTAGAAGTAACTTTCCTTTAGGCAATTATTCTAAGCCAGAAATAAGACAGATGGCTTTCGATTGGGGATACGAAGCATTATCTAAAAAAGCAGAAAGTTACGAGATTTGTTTTGTCCCAGATAATGACTATAGAGGTTTTCTAAAAAGGAGAGTAGAAGGATTAGAAGAGAAAGTAAAAGGAGGTAAATTTATCGATAAGTTTGGGAATGATTTAGGCACCCATGATGGTTACCCATTCTATACTGTGGGGCAAAGGAAGGGTCTCGGTGGAGGATTCTTAACGCCAAAGTTTGTAACAGAAATCAGACCAGATACAAACACTGTGGTATTAGGAGAAGTGGATGATCTAATTAGAAATAGTATGACTGTAAGTGGAATTAATACTATGAAATATGATCGAATTCCAGATGGATTTGAATCAGTGACCCAAGTGAGGTATAATGATAGAGGAGTATTAAGTAATCTTACCAATATTCCTGAAGGGATTGGGGTTGACTTCTTAGCAGATGTTAGAGGAATAGCTCCTGGACAATCAGCTGTATTTTATGAAGGAGATGATGTAGTGGGAGGAGGTATAATAAGTGTGAACAGGAAACCATTTAATATAGTAAATTCCAACTAATGAATTGTAAATTTAAAAAGTCAGTCTTATTTTACGCCCTATTTTTGGTAACTTTAATAGCTTGTAATTCTAGTGAATTTGAAGATTCTACATCCAATGATGGAGGTAGGAATTATATTCATTTAGTCGAAGGACAATATCAAATTTTTAAATATGATACAATTTTCTACAAAAGTGCCAAAAGGGATACATTTAGTGGATATATCAAAAAAGAAATAGGGGAAGAGTTTGTTGACAATGCAGGAAATAAAACAAATAAGCTGTTCGTCTATTGGAAGAGAAAGATACAAGATCCTTTTAAGTTACATAGAGTGGAAACAATTAAAATAGAAGGAGATAGATTAATAGAATCAGACGATGGATTAAATTTTATTAAATTGGCTTTTCCTCTATCTAAAAATAGGAAATGGTTTGGCAATAGTTTATTTGATAACTCAGATGATATAATAGAACTAGTGTATGGTGAATCTATAGAAACAATTACTAAAAATTCTAATTGGCAATACCTTGTTGAAGATATTGACATACCTATTGAAATTAACTCTCTTTCCTTTGAAAAAGTTCTAGTTATTAATCAGGTTAATGATACTACTTCTATTAGTACAAGATATGTGAATGAATATTATGCAGAGAATATCGGATTGATACGAAAACGTATGATAATCTTAAATAAAAATAATAATACAGAATCAACGCTGCTTATGGATGCTGAAAAAGGATATGTTATGAATCTTGAAATTATAGAATTTAATTAAGATGATAAAATATGCATTAAAAGATTTAATAAGTGTAGGTAAGCTATTCAAGTCTACTGGAGTTAAAGGAGAAATCATTGGCGAAATTATACCATCACTAGAGGAAAGAATTTCTGAGCTAGATTATATATTTATCGAAATAAATGGTCAATCCCTACCTTATTTTATAGAGCATGCCGAGTCAAATGGAAATATTTATTTTAAATTTGAGGGAATAAATGCCCCTGAACAAGCACACTTACTAATTAACAGACCAATATATTTAGACAAAGATAAATTAAGCGAACTTGAGGTAGATGTAGTTGACTCCCATGAATCCTTGATTGGGTTTAAACTAACCAATAAAGGCGATTTAGTGGGGGTTATAGCTCAAATTGCAGAATACCCAGGACAAGATGTGTTTGTTATTAAAGGCCAAAAAGAGACAATAATTCCAGTGGTGGATCAGTGGATAATGAAAATTGATGCAGTAAAAAAAGTCGTCGAAATGGATTTTCCACAAGAGCTATTAAATTTGAATGACTGATTTTTGTCAAATTAGGCACAATTTATGTACATTAGTACCTATAAACCATTAATGGTAAGGTATTTTACATTTACGGTATTGTGAGAAGTAAAAATAATGTTCACTTTTGCAGAACAAATATGAATAGAAAGAATTGAAAATATTATTACAAATACTAATAGGGTTAAGTTTTGTTGTGTCAATCGATGCACAAGGTTTATATATCGGAGTAAATGGTGGTGCTGCCATGTACAATGGCGATTTATCTCACCATAATCCATTTTTTTCACAAAATGAAGTAAATAGGTCATTAGGAATGACTGCGGGCTATGTTTTTAATAATACTTGGAGTGTAGGGTTTTCTTATCTTACTACTACAATTGAAGGCAGCGACACCTATGCCAATAGCAAGGACTTACAATCTCGAAATTTGAGTTTCTACTCTGATATTAAAGAATTGTCAATTACATCTCAATTTCATTTTTTAAATAAGTTGAATGTTAGTACAAAATATATTAGTCCATATTTAGAAGGAGGGCTAGGAGTTTTTCATTTTAATCCAATGGCTAATTATGAAGGCCTTGCTTATGAATTACAAGAATTAAATACTGAAGGGCAAGGACTTCCTGGAAACAACCTTTCACCATATCAGTTGATTGAGATGAATTATCAAATTGGAGCTGGAATGACTTTTAAGATTAAAGATCGATTGAGATTTTCATTTAGTAGTATCATCAGGTTTACTACCACCGACTATTTAGACGATGTTAGTGGATCTTACTACGACATCAATAAATTAGCTATTTATAAAGGGGAAGTAGCAGCAAAAATGGCCTACCGAAGTGCAGAAGTGTCGAATGATTTACCTGAATCTATTCATGGAAATAGTAGAGGAAATCCAGGCAATAATGATTCCTACATTATCCATCAGTTTTCTGTGTCATACTTGTTTGGCAAAAAATCAAATTAATTCTATTTCTTTCTGAGGTTTTTCTTTTACAATCTTATTGACTTTAATATTAAAGCAGATAAATTTTGACTCTTATTTATTGTTAATATTTTAATAAAAACAATATTTTACTAATTATTTGTAGTTTAGCTGCTTTTATTATACTGTATAAATATTTCTATTTTGAAGAATATCTTGATCTTATTGATGACTTTAATGACAACCTCTAGTTGGTGTCAGTTTGTAAATGAAAATTTTACATACCAAGATGGCATCAAATCCGTGGTCGTTAGTGTGAATGGTACTATAGAGTCTGTACCAGCTTTACGACTAGGTCTAAACGATTTTATGGTAATGACATTTGATGATCTTAACAACTCTGAGGATGATTTTTATTATAAGCTAATACATTGTGATAGAAACTGGAAGAAGACAGAAATGAATGAATTGGACTATATAGATGGATTTAATGATGAAGTGTTTAGAGTATGGGAGTTTTCAGAAGTTACTGAAGTTGAATTCACACACTACTGGATTCAGTTGCCCAATAGAGACACAAGATTTAAGATATCGGGTAATTATTTATTGCATGTTTATCAAAAAGATGGGGAAGATTTGATCCCAATGCTTACAAGAAGATTTGTAGTAACAGAAAACTTAGGCGGTACAAGTACCGAGCGAGTGAGATCATCACAAGTTGATATTGATAGATTTTATCAACAGTTTGATATTACATCATTTGTTCCTGATAATATTTCTAATCCAATGAATGATGTAAGTATAGAAGTTATTCAAAATGGATTATGGAATGAATCAGTCAAAAATGTGAAGCCTTTTAGTTTAAATGGCAACGCATTAAAATTTGACCCATTTGGTTCGATTTCTTTTCCTGGGCTGACAGAGTTTAGAAGTTTTGATACCAGAATTAAATATGGAGGAGGAAGAAATGTAGAAAATGTCACATTGCAATATGGCAAGAATATAGCCTATCTCTATGAAGACCTAAATAGAAGTAGAACACCTTACTTAAATAATTTTGATTTTAATGGAAACTTTTATGTTGACGCAAGAGACGCTAATAGGAATACCACGGCAGACGAACTAGCAAAAGATAATGCAGGGGTAGAGGTTAGAGGTTCTTTTTCTTATAATTCAAGACTATTAGATGGACAATATACTTTTTTATCTAAAGATGTAAAAGCAGATTATTTAGAAGTTCATTTCAAATTAAAAAGCCGACCATTGCCTGAAGATATTTATATTTTTGGTGCATTTACTGATTGGAAGTTGAGACCTGAATTCAAAATGCAATATGATAGTAAATTAGACCTATATATTGGTGTTGCACAATTAAAACAAGGTTATTATGACTATATGTATGCTACCACTGATGAAGAAGGCAGACTTATATTTGAGCCACTAGAAGGCAGTTGGGGGGATACTGAAAACGAATACACTGTAATAACTTATTTTAGAGAATTCGCTACAAGATATGATAGGGTATTGAATGTTGAAAGGTTTTATAATACTTTCGGTCAATAGCTTTATTCCTCTTCCTCTTTTTTCTGTTTATTTTCTTTTCCTTTTTTATCGTTTAAAAAGGAATTGAGTTTGTCAATACTTAGTGAAGATTGCATTTGGCCAAAGCTGTCAATGTTAATGTTAAATCCTGATAAATCATCATGGACTTCTGCTTTATCTTTGTTGGTGAATTTTTTAGGCATAATTAATCGTTTTATTTTAGTTTTATACTCTATCTAATACCGATAAAATTCTATTTTTAGACTCATTAGGTCCCAAGAATTCAATAGTCTCAAATAGATCTGGACCTTTCATTGTACCAGTAAGCCCAATACGCAATATTGGCATAATTGCTCCCATACCTAGTTGATTATCCGTGATATAACCTTTTACTGTTTCTGCCATTGAATGAGCATCACTAATCTTAGCTTCTCCAATTAAATTAGCAATTTTTGTTAAATGTGGTTTGTTCTCTTCTTTTAATTTCTTGCCCAAAGTTACATCATCATATTCATTAGGGCTAGTAGCCAAGTAGTATCCTGTAGTCAATATTTCTGAAAGGTGGGATACTCTTTCTTTCATCATACCTGCTATTTGAGACAATTGGTCTAAAGCCAAGTTGTAGCCTAGTTCTTTAGATTGATCGGCAATGAGTGTAGCAATTTCTCCATTGTCTTTGCTAATAATATATTGTTGATTATACCATATTGCTTTATCAATGTCAAACCTAGCTCCTGACTTTACGATGTTTTCTAATGAAAATAATTTCACTAATTCTTCTAATGAAAATATCTCTTCATCTGTCTTAGAACTCCATCCTAAGAAAGCTAAAAAGTTGATCATTGCATCTGGTAAAAATCCACTTTCTCTAAACCCAGGATAAACTTCATCTTCTCCATTCCAATTTAAGGGGAATACAGGTATTCCAAACTTTGCTCCATCTCTTTTTGATAATTTACCACTACCACTTGGTTTGAGTATTAATGGTAGGTGTGCAAATGCTGGAGCTTCCCAACCAAATGCATCGTACATAAACTGATGATGACCACTACTTGGCAACCACTCTTCACCTCTTATGACATGGGTTATTTCCATTAAATGATCATCTACAATATTTGCTAAATGATAAGTAGGCATTCCATCGCCTTTCAAGATTACTTTATCATCTAACTCAGCAGTATTAAAGACTACTGTACCTCTAATTTCATCATTTACTTGGATCTCTCCACTAGCAGGAAGCTTTAACCTGATAACGGTATTCGGATCATTTTTCAACTTATCTGTTTCCTCTTTAGATACAGTTAAGCTGTTTTTTAGATTCATCCTAATTTGAGGTCCATATTTAAAATTTGGATCTTTTTCTCTTTCAATATTTAGTTCTTCTGCAGTATCAAAAGCATAATAGGCACCACCATTAGCAATTAATATTTCTGCATATTTTTGGTACATATCCTTTCGCTCACTTTGTCGATATGGTCCATAATTGCCACCTATTCCAGGACCTTCATCTAGCTTGAGCCCTGCCCATTCTAAGGCTTCTAAAATATATGCTTCTGCACCAGGTACATATCTATTTTGATCAGTATCTTCAATCCGTATGATGAACTTTCCACCCTTGCTTTTAGCAAAAAGATAATTGTACAATGCTGTTCTTACTCCTCCAATGTGTAATGGCCCTGTTGGACTCGGTGCAAATCTAACTCTTACTGGTCGCATAAAACTGATCTATATTTAATTAAAGTGCAAAGGTAATTAAAAAGCTATTTTAAAGGCTAAATAATTGATTTTGATCTCTTACAAAAAAATGTACTTACAATCAAGTTGGATTTTAAGTAAATAAAATCAATCCTTACATCTTTTTTGTTAACAATTGTGTTTTAACTACTTTCGCATACAATTAGAGCTAATCATATTGAGCAATTTACAGAATATACTATTAAAATACGAGGAAGATAAGCGGTTAGAGCAGTTAATTCCTCTGTTAGAAGATGCAGAGCCCAAAAAAATTACTCTTAAGAATTTAGCTGGTTCTCAAGTCTGTTTTGTATTAGCAGGTCTAAAAAAGGTACATAAGAATACTCATATATTTGTCGCTGACACCAAAGAGGATGCAGCTTACATTCACAATACATTGTCAAACCTTGTTGAAAGTAAAATTCAGTTTTTCCCAGACTCTTTCAAAAGACCTATGATGTATGAAGAACTGGAAAATAACAATACTCTTGAACGAACAGAAGTTGTCAATAGACTGAATATCTATAAAGACAGATCCCAAGTAGTTGTTACTTACCCAGAAGCACTATTCGAAAAAGTAGTTGATCCGATATTGCTTGAAGCCAATAGGATAGAACTAAAAGTAACTGAAAAATTAGATGTAGATACGGTCATTGAAATATTAGTGGAGTATGAATTTGAAAGAGTTGATTTTGTATATGAGCCAGGTCAATTTTCAATAAGAGGAGGGATTGTAGATGTATTTACTTACGGAAATGAGTGGCCTTATAGAATAGAATTATTCGATGAAGAGATAGAAAGTATTAGAGCATTTAATCCGCTTAATCAGTTGTCAATTGAGAGACTTCAGGAGATTTCAATAATTCCAAATATCAATAGCAAATTTAAGCAGACTCAAAAGATTCCCTTATTTGATCTAATGGATTCGAATACATGTATTTGGGTTAATAATGTGGACTTATTAATTGAAAAGCTACAGCAATGCTTTGAAACAGCAGAACTGTTTTCTAAAAGTCTTGAAGGTGTCACTAGTCAAATGCATCGTGAGATATTTGATGAAAGGGCTTTCATATACCCTAATGAGACTATTAAGGCGATCGAAAGTATGAAGCTTATTTTACTTTCTGATAGCGAATTGATCCCAAAAACAGATAAAGTAATTGATTATGCAAGTGTTACTCAGCCACCGTTTAATAAAGCATTTTCATTATTAATCGAAAACTTAAAATTAAATACAGCAGCCAATCTAGAAAACTTTATTTTTACAGACAGTAAAAAACAAATTGAGCGATTTTACTCGATATTTGAAGATCTTAATGCAGAAGTTGATTTTCATCCAATACACCATGCTATACATGCTGGATTCATTGATAAATCCCTTGGGCTAGCAGTATATACAGACCATCAAATATTTGAGAGATTCCATAAGTACAGACTTCGTAAAGGTTTTACTAGAGACCAAGCCATCTCCTTAAAGATGTTAAGAGAGTTAGAGCCTGGAGACTTTGTAGTTCACATGGACCATGGAGTAGGTCGGTTTTCAGGATTAGAAAAAATTGATATCAGTGGTAGGATTCAAGAATCTGTCAGATTAATATATCAAAGTAATGACATTCTCTATGTAAGTATCAACTCCTTGCACAAGATATCAAAGTACGTTGGCAAAGAAGGGACTCCGCCATCATTATCAAAAATCGGTGGTGATGCTTGGAAAAACCTAAAGAGAAAAACCAAGGCTAAGGTTAAAGATATCGCAGCCGAATTGATTAAGCTATATGCAAAACGTAAAGCTTCACCAGGGCATGCTTTCCCCCCAGATGGATATTTGCAAAATGAATTAGAAGCAAGTTTTATTTATGAAGATACACCTGATCAGTACACAGCTACTCAAGCTGTAAAAGCGGACATGGAAAAAGAATTTCCGATGGATAGATTGATCTGTGGGGACGTAGGGTTTGGTAAGACAGAGGTGGCAATAAGAGCCGCTTTTAAAGCAATAACGGACGGCAAGCAAGTTGCTGTATTAGTGCCCACCACCATATTGGCAATGCAACACAATCAAACTTTTAGGTCAAGGCTTGCAAGTTTTGGTGTAGAGGTTGATTATATCAATCGATTTAAATCAGCCAAGCAAAAAAAGGATATACTAGAAAGGCTAGAATCAGGCCAATTGGATTTGATCATAGGCACACATGCCTTGTTAAGTAAAAAGACAAAATTTAAAGACTTAGGATTACTAGTCATTGATGAAGAACAAAAATTTGGGGTAACCGCAAAGGAAAAACTTAGAAATATTAAGGTAAATGTTGATACCCTTACGTTGACAGCTACACCAATACCTCGAACACTTCAGTTTTCTTTGATGGCGGCTAGAGACCTATCCATTATTAGGACTCCCCCTCCAAATAGGCAACCAATTCACACCGAAAGAAGAATCTTTAGTGAAGAGCTGATCAAAGATGCCATCTACTATGAAATCAATAGAGGAGGACAAGTATTTTTTGTCCATAACAGGGTAAAAACCTTGCCAGATGTAGCCGCAATGGTTAAAAGAATGGTGCCAGGAGTAAATGTGAAATTGGCACATGGTCAGATGGAGTCAGACACTTTGGAGAAAGTGCTTGTACAGTTTATTGATGGAGAATTTGATGTATTGGTATGTACAAATATCATTGAGACAGGACTAGACATCGCCAATGCAAATACCATTATTATCAACAATGCCAATCAGTTTGGTATGAGTGATTTACACCAATTGAGAGGTAGAGTAGGGCGTTCTAATAAAAAAGCATTCTGTTACTTATTTGCTCCGCCCCTTTCAGTATTGACTGAAGATGCAAGAAAGAGACTACAGACCTTGGAAGAATTTTCTGATTTAGGTAGTGGTTTTCAGATAGCGATGAAGGATCTCGATATTAGAGGAGCAGGTAATCTTTTGGGCGGTGAACAAAGCGGATTCATTTCTGATATTGGCTATGAAACATATCAAAAAATATTAGAAGAAGCTGTCATAGAGTTAAAGGAAACAGAATTTAAAGAGCTATTTAAAGAAGAACTCGATAATAAAAAAGAGTATGTCAGAGATGTAGAAATAGACTCTGATATAGAAATGATGATTCCTGATAAGTATGTGTCTAATATCCAAGAAAGACTCTCATTATACCAAGAGTTGGATACACTTGAAGACCAAGAATCTATAGCACAGTTTAGGTCCAATCTAAAAGATCGATTCGGTCCAATCCCTGAACAAGTCGAGGAGTTGTTTAATGGGTTGCGATTAAGATGGAGATGTAAGCAGATGGGTTTTGAAAAGTTGACACTTAAGAATAATACAATGAGGGGATATTTTATCAGCAACCCACAATCTTCATTTTTTGAAACAGCATACTTTCAAAGTTTATTAAAATATCTATCTACTGATGGACATAAATTGGGTTTAAGTTTAAAGCAGAGTAGAAATTATTTAATAATGAAAAAGGAAGAAGTCAGAACCTTAAAAGAAGCAACCATTATTTTGGATAGAATCAATGAAGATGTGACTGATGTGTAAGTAACTTCCATGGATGTAAAGAGTGTTATTGTTTTCTATTCTATGGCTAATCAACCGATTCTAAGATTACAAGAGAGACTGTATTACTGATTACACTCGATATGTCTTTGATATTGATGATCTGACATGGATGGATAGTATTAATGTTGTTATAATTTAAGAAAACTCCTAAAAAGGAATGAAATCCTTTTAAAATATCAATATCTTTGAAGTGCAAGGTTTATAAATGAGATATATCGTAGTTATTATATTGTTTTTGACATCATTCGTCTCTTTTTCACAAGAAAGGCTTACCAATATTAAATCTGGTATTGAGGCAACAAAGACTTTCCTTATAGAAGAAGAAAATAAGATTATCAATATCAACATAGATGGGACTTATTATCTTTCCAAAATATTACCTAAGGGTAAAAAGGAATTAATTAAAGTTGGCAAAATAGATCTAAATGATTTAAGTCTATCAAGAGTGTATTTTGCTAATGGTCATCTGATTTCTATTGGGAATAGGTTTATGAGTATTCACAATGTAAATGAGGGCAAAACGATTGCTAATATTGGTTGTCCAGCCTCTTATGCTTTTGGAATATATAATATTGAAATAAATAAAGACGGCATACTTCTTAGTCTTTACGAAAAAGAATGGGAGTTATTAGCAAAGTATTATTTTATTGACTTCTCTGGAAATGTAAAAGTATTAGAGCATAAAGGTTTTTTCTCAAATCAAATAGGTAAATACGCAGAATATAAAGAAGGTTACTATTTTAATTCACCAGTGATACATGGAATATTAGATGTTACCAAAGACAGTTTAATATTCCAAATGACTCCAAATAAGGAGGGCCAGACATTAAAACTTACAGAGAATGGTTTGTATTATATGGAATCTAATAATCTTGTAAAGTATCGTAATCTTGAAACGGGAAAGGAGGAAATTCTTTTTGCGTTTGAAGCAGATTCGACACGTTTTCCAAGTCTTAATATTGCTGAGGATTACATTGTTTTGAGTGCTCAAAGAAACGGTGGTGAGATATTTACTATTTATGACATCGCTACAAAAAATGTGGTATCTGTCTCAAAATCATTTTTTAGTGGAAAAGTGCTAGGTGTTTTTGAAGGTAATGTTGTTTCAGAATTGAATAGAAGAGGTTTATCTTTTATAAATATTGAAACAGGGTTGGAGACTTTAATTCAAAACAATAGTTCACAGCCTTCGAATAAAATTCCATTTTATAACGGTGTTTTTTATTATGCAATAGAGTCTGGAATTGTCAGTATTAGACTTTCTGATTATAAGAGGACATTAGCGTATACTGTACCTGCAGAGAGACGAGCTATCTCTTCTGCAACATTGATTGGTGATGAATTAATCCTTAATTTACATCAATTTCCAACTAATTATCTTGGCCATCTTCTATCTATAGATATTAAGGAAAGTAGCGTTTTTGAATATGATAAGGAAACTGAATCTGATTATGGAATTTCAAACGGAGCAGACTTTTTAACAATAGGAGGAAAATTATTTTTACGTGACAACGACCAACTTTATGCCGTAAATGGGAATAAAATTACTCTATTGAGTAAAGATGGATATAAGTACTTTAGGTCCTCATTAATATATTCAGTTTCTGATACAGCTTATTACTTTTTAGCTAGTAAAGACAATCAAAAGAGCGTCTTACAATTCAAAGGAGGAAAAGTCACACTGCTTTTTGACTATAGCTTGCTATTTGAATTTTTCAGCATGCTAACTTTTGATAGAAAATTTTATCTAAGCCCGCTAAATGGAGCTAAAGTATTGTATGATGATAGGATGGGAAAGTTTGAAATAATTGATGTATCTATTCGATCATTTGGCGAAACCCACGATAAATTTTATTATAACTTTAATGATACGTTGAATATACTTTCTAGGCAAAATAAACATCAAAAGATATTGTTACCAGAAAAAAATATGCAACTAATATCGACGCACAATCAAATTCTGATTTATGGAGCGAAGATGTACAGGTTGGAAGGAAATGAGTTGATAAATATAAAAGATGATTTAGCAAAGCCAAATCAATACAATGCCAATATTATGCATCAATTTGAGGACTTCATTACTTTTAATTATGGATATACCGATACCTGCAGAATGTGGCATGTACTAAGCGATACTATATCTTATTTTGATTGTTATGAAACCAACAACGAAGCAACTATTTATGGAGATGAAAACACTATTATCGTAAAAAGTTATAAAAATGGGTACAATGTCCTACATGCCACAGATCAAGGAATGGAGTGGCGGAATGTTGAAGATCAATTGAATAGAAAAGAACTACTTGGTCATTTTCATTTCAAGAATAATTTTCATACAATAAAAGCTTCAAGGAGTATTAAGTATGATCTTTTTATTGATAAATGGTCAGATGATTTCTCCAGTTTTGAAAACATTATCACGATAGAAGAGGACTATGGAAGAAGATCCCAATTTGCAACCGCTAATGAAGATAAGATTTTTATTAAGTTAGGTAGTTCTATATATGTTTATGATAGTCTCCTTTCTATTCTAGATTTGGATATAAATCCCTATAGCTATACTGAGATGAAAATCGTAAATGATTATTTGTATTATGTAGGTTGGGATAAATCTAAAGGAAACCAACTTTACCGACTTAGTCTAAAAGAAAAACCGATAGAATCAGACACAAGCTTAGTATCAGAGAAACCAACTTTATATCCTAACCCATGTGCATCTTTTATTAATATCAGTTTCCTGAATAATAATATTGGAATGTTTAATATTGAAATTATTAATAATATTGGGCAAACAGTTTGGAAAAGAAAAGAATACGATATTGATATTCCAATAAATGTGGAGCAATTTCAAAGTGGTTTATACTTCCTGAAATTAGAGGCAAATGAAAATCAGACTATATTGCCTTTTGTAAAGATTTGATTTAAAAACTTACTATTTGAGATAAGGGTTAAAAAATCTAATAATCTAAAAATCAACATTCCCACCACTTACTTTCATCATCAAGTCTTCCACATGGTGAACCAACTCTGTGTAATGAGGATCACGTTTAGTAGCTCTGTCTCTTTTTAGTGGTAGATCTACAGGGATGTGTTCCACAAATTGAGATGGAGCATATTTCATGATGTAGATATCATCACCTAGATACACAGCTTCACTGATATCATGGGTGACAAATACTATAGTTGAGTTAAATTTTTCCCACAAACTGGTAAGCAAGTCTTGCATTTGGATACGGGTTTTAACATCCAAAGCTCCGAATGGCTCATCCATGAGTAATAGTTGTGGATTAGCTAATAGACTTCTAGCTATCGCTACTCTTTGGAGTTGTCCACCAGATAGAGTAGGGTAAATTGCATATTTTTTTTCATGGCCATCTAATCCAACCATTTTTATCATTTCCATCGCCCGCTCTTCCCGTTCTTTCTTCCCTATTCCTTGAAATTTTAATGCTAAAGCAACATTATCCAATACGGTGTACCATGGAAGTGAAGAGTACTGTTGGAAGACCATACTAACTCGGGTGTCCTGATCTACTATTTTATTATTTATCTTAACTATGCCTGAAGTAGGCTCTTGTAGACCCGCCATGTATCTAAGCAAAGTTGACTTACCACATCCACTCATGCCAAGGATAATTACAAATTGCCCTTGATTCGGTTTGTCTTCTACTATAAAATCCAAGTCTTTAATGATCCAATTTTGTCCACCATCATAGCTTTGACCTATGCCTCGCATCTCTATGATATTATTCTGATCTGGCCTATCTATAAATGGTATCATATCTATTTTGAGATGTATTTTTTATAAAGACTATATGCTTGATATAAGATGATTGATGCTCCCATGAAGTGTATTACCCATTGTCTCTCACCAAAAAAGTATTCAAATGGTTTTAGTTCTCCTAAGAATCCAAATACTTCATTTATAGCAAGCAGCACATAGATACCCAAAAATATGTAGGTAAATGCAGTAACCATAAAATCCGTTATGGCTGACCATAGGGTAATCTCTTTTAAGTTTTTATCCTTATCGTACGACTTGTTAACTTGATACTTGTAAGGGAAAAATTTACGATCCAAGTAAGCAAACATTCTATCTTGGAATACACCGATCAACATGATTATTATCAAGAGAGCAAAAGTTTTGTCCACTCTGCCTTGTCTCTGAGCGGCACTATAAATTAACTGACCTAATCCACCTTCTGATCCTGTAGTTTCTATGACTATAATGTACGTCCAAGATATGGCAGTCAATACTCTAATATCTTCTATGATTTTGGATAGAACAGACGGTAAATAAACACTATAGAAAGTTTGAAATTTAGATGCTCCTAATGTATGCACTGTTTTGACATATACATCGTCTACTTCGTCCACCCTTACAATCATGGTAGGAAGTAAGTATATGAAAATACCAAAGGCAAGGAAGTTGATTTTCATAGTACTGCCAATTCCAAACCAAATAATAAATAGCCCAATTAGAGCCGTGATAGGAAGGAATCGGATAGCATCTACTTGTTTTTGAAATAGGCCCCTAAACATGGGTATTAGTCCAATAAGGTATCCTATTGGGATGCCCCAAAGTATTGCTTTAATATATCCACCATAATTTAGCGCTAGAGAGAGTGTAATGTTTTGAATTAAATCATTATCTCTATATAAGTCACCAAATGCACCTAATACTCTTCCAGGAGAAGGCAGTGTCTGTCTTGGAAGTATCGGTTGAATTCCGTAAGTAAGTGTAACCCATATAACCAAAGTCAATACCAAACCTAAAAGGCCTAATACTATACCTTTATTATCTTTGAGTTCACCTCTTAAATCAAATAACCAAGACGTATTATTTGCCATTCAGTTTTTTTAGTCTTGTATTAATTGGAAATCGGTTCTTCTATTTTTGGCCTTGCAATCTTCGTTGGCATTTGTTTCACAACCAGAAACTGGCTTACTTGGTCCATTACCAACGATTACAAATCTATTTGGGTCCATGTTATACGCCTTCTGTAAGTAAGTAGCAACAGACTGAGCTCTCTTTTTAGAAAGCTCAACATTCATTTGAGTTGAGCCCACATTATCGGTATTACCCTCGATTCTTACTTTTGCATTACCAAATACTCTTGCTGTTTCTGCAAATTGTAAATCAATAATTGTCTTAGCATTTTCAGTCAAACTAAACTGACCTGAATTGAAATTTATTGAAACAGGCTTGGAAGATATTGCAGGTTTTGAAACATCAGCTGCTGATTTTGCAAATTCTTTTGGTTTCTCAGGACTGTATTGAGATCCCTTTAAGTTTTCATTAGCCCTACTTAAAGCAGAAGTATTAATGACAGATCTCCAACTAGGAGCAACTTTTTCTGCATCGCCAGTTTCTACGAATTTTTTAGACATTTTCTCATAAAGATCTTGTCCTTTTTGTCCTTTATATCCACTATTAAGTCCGAAGAAATTCATATTGTCTCCATGATTGGTCCAATAGACTGTAGACATCATGCCCATCGCATCATCTTGAGATACACCATTTAATTCAGCAAGATATTTAGCTGCTTTAGGCAAGTTAGCTTTGTTCTCCAATTCAGAAACACCCTTCATCCATCCTTCATAAAAGCCATTGATCATTTTTGGGTTTGCTCTGATGAATTTATCAGATGCAAACATAATGTCGGCAATTATATGAGATTGTTCAATCGTAGTTAATAGTATTTTAGATCCTACTACATCTCTAGTCGCTAAGATGTCATCTGGACTCCATACTACCGCTGCATCTATATCATTAGATCTAAAAAGCTCTGCTGCTTTAAGGTTGTCTGCTGTCTTTATAACTGTTACATCAGAATATTTTAAACCAGCGGCTTCGAGTGAAGAAATCAATAATGTCTGTGCTGGCGATGGCACTGCTACCGCGATCTTTTTACCTTTCAAATCATTTATTGAGTTTATTCCTCTTTTAACGATTATGGCATCACCACCTCTAGACCAATCCACTTGCATGAATGCCTTAGGTCCTAATGCATTGATATCATCTGGTGCTGTATACAAAGGGAATGCATCTGCAGTCTGCACCAACACATCATATTCTCCAGCTATCCATGCATTTAAAGCATTAATTAAGTCGTTTTCTACTTTAAAATCGACTTTGAATCCGTAATCTTTAAAGAATCTACTTCTTACATTTGCTACAGCACCCTCATTATAGTACAATCCAGGTGCATATCCGCCCCAGGTAACTAATTGTACTTTTAGTGTATTTGGATCTCTTGAGGTATTCGAATTATTGGCTGCATCAGATGCCGAATCAGAACTATCTGTTTGTGCTTGTTCAGCTTTTTGTTGTAGATCTTTTCCTACTTGAGTATTGTTTAGGAAGTATTTTACTCCAAAAAATATTGCTAATAAGATTACTAAAGTAATTATAAGCTTTGAAAATCCGGTAAGTCTTGTTGCCATTTTATTGAATAGTTTATTTAATATATTTAATCAAAAAAAGAATCGTATTGGTTTGACGACCTTTCTACTGTTTGTTTTTCTAATACTGGGTGTTCTAATTCTAATATTTCTGTATCTTCTTCTCCTGACACAGAATGGATAATGTGCTCTTTGTCATTACCTAAAAGTAGAGAAACACCTTCGTCTTCCCATTTTTCAAGCATCTTTAATCCTTCTTCTTCAAATACACCATTTTGTAAATCGATACTTTGCATAAAATTTTCTGACATCGACATAAATTGCTCCATTTCTCCTACCTTATTGGCTACATCATCTGCGATTGCTTCTAAGGCTTGATCAAACATTGCTTTTTTATCTTTATCACCCTTGATTACGCTCATAGCAGATTTCATGGCTGAGTGAGAAGCTGATATTGCTATTCTTTCTTGCTCTTTTACTTTTACTTGGTCCTCGATATCCTCAACTAAGATGTAACTGTTGTCATACATTTTATTGAGTACCCTATATAAGATCTCCATTTTTTTAAGGAGTTCTTCAAGTTTCATATTTGATTCTTTAAGTCGACCCGCTTTCCGACTTTGTAAGATCATTTGATTTTTTTCATCATTCTGTTTAGCTTCATTGGCTAGGGTCAGATTTGACGATATTTCCTTCTTATTGTTTAGAATAATCTCTTTGAGTTTGTGCATTTGACCTCTAAGTTTAGCAATTTGCTTTCTCATGGAGGTAAGATTATTCCTAAGATCTTCTATGTATCCGTTTAATATTGCAATCGGATCTATTTTGATAAATATACCTGTTATCCATCTCATTGTAGATTGATACATGTAACTTACTAATGCTCTTGCTTTTGGATCTAATGCCATAAAAATTAAGACACCGACTACAGCTAAGGTAACCACAAGACCAACCGTCGAAGCAGCAAATGCAACAATTGCTAAAAAGCTTTTACTAATTAAATAGCCTGCTCCCAAGAGCAAGCCTCCCAAGACTAAAGCTCCCGTTTTCCCTTCAGGTTTGCTCCAAAATGATTTTGTTTTATTTTGAGTCATATAGTGAAAAATTCTTTTAAGACTTTTATTTTTTGGGTATTATAGTGTTTTGCAATGAATAAAATTTGAGTAGCAATAATACAAAAAATCTAGTTAATATTTGATAAAAATCGCCTATTGCATTAAGATACTCGATAGAATTCTATTTTACATATTCATTTACTTTTTTGATATCATCTATAATCTGCTGCACAATGATAGAGTAAGCATGGCTAAACTGATCATTTGTAGATTGAATCTTACTTGCTGCTTCTTCAATTTGGCTTTGTTTATCTGCTAAGTGATTTTTACTTGCAGAGATTTCTTCTTGCAGCTTTTTTATCTGCTCTTCCTTTAAGCGGATAGATTTTTTTATATTTTCTAGGCCACTAGATCTATCCTCATCAATTTTACTTTTTTGACCAATTAATGCTTGCTTAAATTTATCTTCTTCTGCCTTTAATACTTGGAGGTAATGTTTGGCACTTTCAGAAATGGTTTGCGATGAAGCTCCCATAGTCTTTGCCATGGCAATTGCAGAGTTGTACATGGTAGGCTCATCCATACTTAAATCATTCAGATTCTGAAGACTCTGTTTGAATTCTAGATAATCAAACCCTTCCATGTTCTGTTTTTCAATAGCACCCAATAAAATGTTTAAAAATTTTGGATCGCCATCACCATCAACAGGCTGTGCCGATGGCAGGATCGTTTGACTTGCATTAGATTTTGCAGATGTGGAGTTTTCAGTGTTTGTATTTTCGCTTGGGCTACCAGCTACTTTTTCCTTAAACTGCTCATCACTTACTACAAATAGTTTTTTTAATTTGTCAAACATATATTTAGGATTCTAAGTGTATCAATAAAATAAGGCAAAATTAATACTTTAAGATAAGAAAGTCGCAATACCTTGGTCCAAACTATTGAAAAATTAAGAAATCCTTTTTTAGGAGAGCAAATGATTTATTTGCAGTCGCAAGCTAAACACTCTTCCATTGTATCAAATGGCACTACACCAGCACATCCTCCCCAAATGAAAATTTCACATTTTTTAGTTTTTGAATCAAAGTAATATATTGGAATAGCAGCATTGCATGGTCCAACTTCAGGTATTTGTAAGCATTTGATTTCACAGGTCTCATTTATTACATTGTTTTCTTTTTTATTACAACCAGAATAGGCTAAAAATATGATTATAATTAGAATAAGATGTTTAATAATATTCTTTTTTTCCTTTTTTACTAACTCAACGGTTCTGAAGAATTTATATTCCATACTATTCGTATTCTGTTACCTAACAAAGATAATATTTTTTACGTTTATTTGTGAACTTAGCTTGCTGCTTACTTGCTTTCAGAAAGCAAGGTTGTATATTTGAGAAATTCAAATTAAAAATTAAAAATGAAAAAAGTATTAGTAACTGGAATTTCAGGATATGTTGGCCAACATTGTGCGGCTGAGCTATTAAAAAATGGATATGCTGTAAGAGGATCTGTCAGAAGTTTATATAAAACTGGCGTAGTGACAGATGGAATTAAAAAAGTAATTGATCCAAAAGGAAATCTAGAATACTGTGAACTGAATCTTTTGAAAGATGAAGGTTGGGAAAAAGCCATGGAGGGTTGTGATTATGTTTTACATGTCGCCTCTCCTTATGTATCAAGTGAGCCAAAAGATGAAAATGAATTAATAAGACCCGCTGTTGATGGAACACAGCGAGCATTAAAAGCAGCTAAAAAAGCAGGTATTAAGCGAGTAGTTTTAACTTCCTCAATCGTTGCAATGTTGGGGGAAGCCAATGGTTCTATAGATGTAAATCAAGATAGTTGGACGAATGTAAATGCCAAGCATGCTACAGCATATTTAAAAAGCAAAACACTAGCAGAAAAAAGTGCTTGGGATTTTATAAAAAACCAAGAGGGTGATAATAAACTTGAATTGGTTGTAGTGAATCCAGGACCTATTTATGGACCAACACTTTCCGGTAATTTATCTGGAGAATCTATGACAATGTTTAAGAATCTTATTACAGGAAAAATGCCAATGTTACCAAAAGCAGCAATAAATATGTCGGATGTGAGGGATATTGCCAATATTCATGTTCAAGCTCTAGAAAACAAGGATGCAAATGGTAAACGATTTATTGTGAGCACTGAAAAAGCACATTCTTTTCAAGAGTTGGCTCAGATTCTAAAATCAAATGGGTACGATAAAGTAAGTACGAAACAAGCTCCTAATTTCTTGTTAAAATTCCTGGCTAATTTTAACAGTGATTTAAAAGGGATGCGTCCTTTTATTGGGAACACTTTCAATGGAGATGTACGAGAAACAATGAATACTTTTAATTGGAAACCAATTGAACTAAAGAAAACTGTTTTGGATACAGCGAAATCTATAGAAGAAGTAATGCAAAAATAGCACTTGAAAATATAAAACGATAACAATCGGGCTGGTAGAATCTAGCCCGATTTTTTCATTGCAAATAATAGCTAATAGCTTCATAGAGATTAATAACAAAACTTAAATCACTAGTTTAGAATCATTTTCAAAGCGCTATTTTCGTAGAGTATTTTATTTCTTCCATGACAATTTGACTATCAACATTTTAGCATGATTAAGTGAGTCAGCTTTATCTAAAATTCCGGTTAGCTGTTAACAGCAATTATTTAATACAAAATCAGTACTATTCGCAAAGTAAATATTTCGAAAATTAACGAAAAACTATATATTTTAACTATTTTGCAGATAATTCATAATATTATATTTTTTAGTACAAAGAGAATGCTATTATTTAGTGTTTTAAACTTATTTTGATGAAGAATACACTTGATTTATTTCAAAGAATCACCAAGGACCTTTTGATGGATGAAATGAAAAATCCAGTGGCCAAACATATTCCTTCTTCTGAATTATTTGATACCCTTGATCTCTCCTTAAAAGGAGACCCTTTGAGTGAAGAAGAATTTGAAAAAGTAATAAAAGAATTAGTATTCGCTTCACCACGAACTGCAACAAAAGGATTTTTTAATCAGTTGTTTGGTGGCCGAAATGACAAAGCAATTTTAGGTGAGTTACTCGCTGTAATTTTAAATAACAGTATGTACACATATAAGGCGGCAGGAGCTCAGATAGGCGTAGAGAAAGTTATTTTAAGAGAAGTTTGCAATATGATTGGTTGGGGTAAAAATTCGGATGGCACATTAGCACCTGGAGGTTCAATGACTAATTTTATGTCTATGTTAATGGCAAGAGATAGAGCTTCACACAAAGTGATTAATCAAGGTGTTCAACAAAAAATGATTGTTTATACTTCAAAATTGTCACATTATAGTATTCCAAAGAATGCAACTTTTTGTGGAATTGGAAGAGATAATGTTAGATACATTCCAACGGATAAAAAAGGGAGGATTTTAGTAGATCATTTAGAAAACATGATTGAACATGATTTATCTGTAGGAGGGTTACCGATTATGATAAATTTAACTGCTGGTACAACGGTACTTGGAGCATTTGATCCTATACGTCCGGTTAGCGAGATATGTAATAAACATAATATGTGGCTTCATGTAGATGGTGCCTATTGTGGATCGGTTTTGTTTAGCAAAAAACACAAACACTTGATCGATGGAATTGAGTTGGTAGATTCATTTAGTGTTAATGCACATAAAATGCTTGGGACTCCATTGTCCTGCTCTATCATAGTAGTAAAGGATAAAAAACATTTATATGATTCTTTCTCAAAAGATGCGAGCTATTTATATCAAACTGATCACGATGGATTTAATCTAGGGAAGACATCTTTGCAATGTGGAAGAAGAAATGATGCCTTGAAGTTTTGGACTCTTTGGAAAAGTGTAGGCACTTCTGGTTTAGAAAAAATTGTGGATCATCAATTTGCATTAGCAGATACTGCTCGAAAATATGTTCGAAACAATAAAGATTATACGCTTTACAGTTATGATGAAACGATAGCAATTTGTTTTAATTATAAAGGCATTTCAGCTCGTGATATTTGTACATTATTGTATGAACATTCGGAATTGTTAGTAGGTTATGGTTCATTTAAGGAGGATGAATTTATTCGTTTAATTACAATCAATGCTGAAAACGAAGATCAAGACATTTTAAATTTCTTTAAAACATTGGAGCAATTTGTTGAAGATAATGTTGCTTTGTTTGAGGAACGACTTATTGCATAAATTATTTGACTACAGATTAAGGCTAATACTATTATTTCTAATTTTAATTATCTCATCAAGCATTTTAAATCAACGTCATGGAAATCTCTAAATTTATTGCCCTTGGACTTTATGTTCTAATTTTGTTCCTAATTGGAATTGTAGCCTCTCGTCGAGTCAAAAGCATGAGTGATTTTTATGTTGGTGGTAAAAACATGGGGTTTTGGGCTGTAGCTTTTTCTGCAAGAGCTACAGGAGAATCGGGATGGTTGTTAATTGGTTTGACAGGAATGGGGGCAATCTCAGGAATGTCTACTTATTGGGTTGTGGTAGGTGAGGTTTTAGGGGTTGCGATTTCTTGGTGGTACATGGCAAAACGGTTTAAAAGAAAATCAGATGAATATCAAGCCATTACGATTCCTGATTATTTAGAAAGTCATTTTAAGTCAAAGACAAAAACACTGCGAATTTTAGCTTCAACGATTCTTTCCGTTTTTGTAATTATTTACGTGAGTTCTCAAATTGATGTTACAGGCAAAGCCTTTGAATCCATGATGGGTATCAATTACTTTGTAGGTGCTATTATAGGTTTTTGCATTGTGTTAACTTATATTTTTATTGGAGGATTTGTAGCAGCAGTTTGGTCGGATTTGTTTCAAGGGCTGTTAATGTTGCTGGGATTAGTCCTATTGCCTATTGTCGTTTATTTTTCAATGGATGGAAGTACAGGCGTAATAGAAAGTTTAAACCAAATCGATCCTGCTTTGACAAACCTGTGGGGCACAAGTGAGGATACCTGGATGAATGTTGCGTCAATGTTAGGGTTTGCAATGATTGGTTTAGGATTTCTTGGATCTCCACAAGTATATGTTCGTTTTATGTCCATCAAAGACGAAAATGAAATTGATAAAGGAAAATGGGTAGCGATAGTTTTTACTCTTTTAACAGATGCAGCAGCAGTAACAATTGGTATTTTAGCTCGAGTATTATTTACTGAAAATGGACAAGATCCTGAAGCTATATTAGGGAATAGTGGCGAAGACGTCTTGTCTATTATGACAGAAAATTTCTTGCCATATACATTAGTTGCAATATATGTTGCAGTGGTGCTTTCTGCAATAATGTCTACTATTGATTCTTTGTTAGTGATAGCTTCTAGTGCAATCACTCGAGATCTTTACCAAAAAGTATTTAACCCTAATATTCCAGATAGAGACTTGACAAAAATGTCCCGAATTGTTACGCTGATTATGGCATTAGTTGCCTTAGGAATCGCAATAATCATTGCTCTTAATTCCCCTGATCGTACTGTTTTTTGGATGGTTATTTTTGGCTGGTCTGGAATTGCGGCTTCTTTCTGCCCAGTAATTATTTTGTCTTTGTTTTGGAAAGGCTATTCCGAGGCGGGAGCGATTGCTTCTATGATTGCAGGATTTCTTTGCGTTCCATTCTTTAAATTTGTAGTGACTAGGATGGACGGTATTGGTCCTTATTTTGAGAAACTGGATGTATTAGCGCCTTCTTTTTTAATTGCGATTATTGTAGGTTGGGGCTTTTCAAAACTGTACCCAGGAGAGAAAGATATACTTAAAAATTAGTTACGAACCACAGTGTTACAGCTTTATTGCATGCTCTTTATGAAAAAAAATTAACTTGATTGTGTAAATTTAGTTTTAGAATGGTACAACTAAAAGTATATTGATTAAAGGCCAGTAAGTGTAGAGAACACAGTTATTTATAAATAAAATTAATTCACCTCATACTATTTTATGAAAGTATTAGTAATTGGAGCGGGCAACATGGGTCTTACATATGCAGAAGGGATTTCTAAGTCAAAACTCCTTAAGAAGAAAAATATAATGGTATTAGATAAATCTGATGAAAAATTAGCAGAACTAAACCAAATCCTACACTTCGATGTCTATAAAGAATTGAAAGATTGTGTACCTAAAGCGGATGTCATTTTTGTTGCAGTCAAGCCACATCATGCAGAAGACCTATTGAGAAAGATTCGTCCGATGATCACTTCAGGCCAAATACTTATTTCGATTATGGCGGGTATTACTTTGAACTCTATACAAGACTTTAGTGGGGTGAAAAAAGTTATTCGAGCTATGCCCAACTTGCCGGCAAAAGTTGGACTAGGGCTAACCTCTTATGTAGCAACACCAAATCTTTCTCGAATAGAGATGTTGACAGTAGAAAGCTTGTTAAATGCAACTGGTAAGTCTATTCTTGTAAGTAATGAGAATCTAATTGATGCTTCCACTGGAATTTCTGGTAGTGGACCAGCTTATGTATTTTATTTCATGCAGAGCATGATGGAAGCAGCATTCCAAATGGGGTTTTCAAAAAATGAATCTAAGGTGTTGGTAAGTCAGACATTCACAGGAGCTATAGAACTTTTTAATCAATCTGATCTATCTCCAAATTCTTGGATGGAGAAAGTAGCTTCAAAGGGAGGAACAACTCAAGCAGCGCTGGATTCCATGGATGATAATAATGTTAACGAATTAATTAAGGAAGCAGCGTTTGCTGCATTTGCTCGAGCTGTTGAATTGGGAAAAGAAAACTAGAATGTATAAATAAATAATTGTCATTAAGATTATGATTAGCATTAAAACCATTAAAGACTATGAAGTAGAATTCTAGTGAAATTTCTTATTAAAAATGTTTTTTTATTTTCTTCGACGTCGAGTCCTTCTTATCACTGATCTTACCTGGATATTTACCTTTTGGATCAGAATCAATTTTATTATTATTTAAGCTAATTTCTAAGTTCACACTAACCTATTTCCTTCTCATCTATCGAATTGAAATAAGCATTTACATCAGCAATGTGCTTCACTTTGTCTTTAGGACTCAACCAGCTTGCTTCAAAAGCATTGATGGCCAATTGCCTCAATTGACCTTTATTTAAGTTTAAGGCTTTAGCTGTTTCATAATAATTTTCAGTCATATAGCCTCCGAAATAAGCTGGATCATCGGAGTGTATGGTTGCTAATATTCCTTTATCGAGCATTTTTGCAACAGGATGATCCTCCATTTTTTGTATGACTTTAAGGGCTACATTACTAAGAGGACACAAAGTTAAAGGGATATTATTATCAAGTAATCTTTGTACCAATGCTTCGTCATCTAAACATCGATTTCCATGGTCTATCCTTATCACCTTTAACAGATCGAGTGCTTCCCAGATATAGTCGGCTGAACCTTCTTCTCCTGCATGAGCCACTAGTTTGTAACCTTGATTAGCAGAAGCTTTAAACACATTTACAAACTTACTTGGAGGATTACCCATCTCAGAGGAATCTAACCCTACCCCATCAATCCAATGTTTGAAAGGCAGAGATGATTCAAGGGTTTCAAATGCTGATTCTTCACTTAAATGCCTCAAATATGACATAATGAGCCTGTTGGATATGTTTAATTCTTGTTTAGCTTTTTCAAGGGCTTTATGAATGCCATTGATGACAACATCAAATCCAACCCCTCTATCTGTATGAGTTTGTGGATCAAAAAACACCTCTACATGGACAACATTTTGACTGTGTACTTTAGTAAGATAGGCCCATGTCAAATCAAAAAAATCTTGCTCATGGATCAATACCTGAGCACCAGTATAATAAATGTCCAGAAACTCTTGCAGATTATTAAACTTGTAAGCTTTTTTTAATGATTCGATAGAGTCATAATCCAAGGTAATGTTATTTCGTTTGGCAATTTCAAACATAAGTACTGGTTCAAAACTCCCTTCAATGTGCAAGTGCAATTCTGCTTTGGGAATGCCTTGAACGATTTTTGTTAAGTCAGATGATTCCATGTGATTTATAATATTTGGCAATTATTTATTCGTTAGAGAAAGTCAGCCAAATTTAAGAAGATATTTGGATTTATTATAGCCACCAAACTTTATAAACCAACATTTCTAATTACTTAAAAACTCTCCTTTCTAGATTTGGGCTAAATTTCAATTACATACCTATAATTTTAACTAAGCCATTAAATCAATTTAAGCAAATAAACAAAATTAGAATTTCACCCAAAAGGGTGAGACTACACAAATGCTAGGCATGTATATTTGTTATAATAATTTGGTATGAAATTCTATTCATCAAAAAACAAATCATGAACACAATTAATAAAACAGGTTTTACAATCTTATGTATATTTTTATTGGCTAATGTTAATTTTGGCCATATTGCTTTTAATAACATAGAAGATAGCTTTGTAGGTGTTTCTTCAAATATAACTTCCTCAGTCAAGTTTGATCCAACGCATACTTCACCTATTTTTGCAAATAAAGGACGTAAATGGTATGTTAGCAGTGCAAATGGCTCAGGCCAAAAAGGTACAAAGGAAAAACCTGCTCGAGACCTTGGTAATATTATACATCATTTAAAACCAAATGATGTTATTTACATCGCGGGTGGAAGCTATGTAAGTAAAGGAGGACAAGGATCGGATGAAATAAATGTACCAGTTCAAATATATGGAGGGTATGATGAAACATTCACCAAAAGAGATCCTTGGGGATTAACCAAAACCATTTTTACGGGGACCAATGAGTACATGAAATTAACAGCTCCGAGATTATATATTCGAACAGATCAACAACGGGAGAGTAATGGACAATTATCCACAGGGTCTGAAATCATTGTGGACGGACTTCTTTTTGACAATGGACCTCGAAATCGCTACCATGAAGACAAAGGCCTTGCCATTAGAAGACAAGCCAGCCCAAATTCTGGACATAATCCGAGTCCTGAATCTGGTGGGGTAGTGATAGTAGCTAGTAAGTATACCCACGTTACAGTAAAAAATTGTGTGATTATGAATACCGCACCAACAGAAGGTGCATTATCGATCCGTATCTTTCATGGAGCAAAAGGCATTGTTCAAAACAATCTTTGTATTAATAATACTGGGTACGGTATCCATATTCGATCTGGGTATACTGGTTCTGACCCAGTACTTGTGCCAAAATTTCATGTAAGTAATAACACGTCACTTTTCAATTGGAAGCATGATGCTGTTGCGAGTTATGGTGGTGATGCCTTAGCGGTTGATAAATATTTAACAGCAACAATAGAGAACAACGTTTTTGGATTCGGCCATATGGGAGGCGTTTATAATAAAGGGTCGAAGATTTTACTGAATAATAATCTATTTACAGGCAATTCAAAATACGATTACAAAGAGATAAACGATATGATGAATGTAAAATATCTTTTGGATGAATCTAGCTTATTAGATCAAAACAGTGACGGAAATCAAGCCACTTTAATTCAAATACCTGTAGCCGAAAGATGGGCTAAAGTATATGGTTCAAGAGTAGAAATTACAAGAGAATCGGTGGATGCTTCTGTACATGCTAGTAACTCTGGTGCAAATCAATTGCGAAGTATGCTAGGTCTAAATTTACAAGCAGCCGGCACATCGGTGGATGCAGAAATATTTTTACCGAAACTAGAAGTGGACGAAGCTCTTCCAGCTGGCGGTTTGCCTTGGGAAGGGAAGGGTTGTCAAAGACCGATGTAAAAGGTAAAAGTGAAGCAGGATTTTGATAGGGAACTCCCTTTTTATACGACTACGGATTCACCTCCTTTTCAAATGACAATTGTTGATTTTAAAATTAAAACATAAGGGATATACAGACTAAATATTGGTATTGTATATCCCTTTAATATCGAATTAATCTTACTCCATTATTTTTTCATAGCCTTTTTAGAGATAGCATATCTTCTTCAATTTCTACTATTTTATACTTTGCTAAAACCTTATCATCATTACTGAACAGGGTAATAACATCCATAGATTCATTTAATTCCCATGTGCCTTCAATAAAAAAATGAGCATCAACCGGTGACAAGACCAAATAATCAAGTGTTAAGTCCTCTCTTAAAGTGAAGCTGTTTCTATAGTGACTGGAATCAAATACTTTATAATCACAGGATCTATAAATAGTCGACTCTTTGTTTTCAGATTCCTCATAAGAATCTGTCCAGCAATTAAACAGAAATGGGTTTGTTTTTACAGTACTTGTTTTAGTACAAGAAATTAAAAAGGTTATAGTTAATATTGTGAATACTTTTAACAAATTGATTGTGAATTTCATAGGCTTATATTTAAGTATTAGTTCTTTTTAATGAAGACAGCTAAATTTAGAATTATAGTTGGTTTGAACCTAATTATTCCTTTTCTTGGTGCTATTTTATTTATACAAGAATGCTATTTGGAATAAACCCAATTTTTAAATTATTGCATGATAATAATTTATGAAAAATAACTGTTTAAATCTACATGCCAGATAGTATGGGTTGAATCTTTAGAGAGAATGAAAAATTGCTTGATCTTGCATTTAGTATTGTAACTAATAGAATCAATTATTTTTAGGTAACTATCTCAATTATTAGATTGCTTGTTATTCAGAACATTATGGATCAATATGCGTTTAGAGTTTGTGACTTGCTAATTATATTGTGAAAAATAAACACTTATATATTAGATATTATAATAATATGTTATACTTTTGGATGTAATCACATGATAACTAAATTACCAGCAAAAAAGCCAAGTATGAAACACCTTTTTTTGATCGCAACACTACTTTTTTCCTTCCTTTCGGCAGATGCGCATTGTGTATATTCATCTAGCTCTAATCCTTTGACTAATAATAAATTGAAAGTTAAAAGAGTGCCAACTAAAAGCGGATTTGATGCTCTAATCATAACGTTTGAGATAAAATCGGATGTAGAAACATTCAAAGAAGTGATTAGTGATGTGTCAAATTACCATACTTGGGTGTATAACTGTTTAGAGTCTAAACCAATGTCAAGAAAAGACAAAACTAAGAGATATTATATTTCAAAAATTGATTTTCCCTCGCCTATGAAAGATCGAATTTTTGCCGCAGAAAGTACTCAATATTATGATGAGTTTGGAAAATTTATATCTATCTCTAGAAGCATCACAGAGGAAATTGATCATGGAGATTTTGAACCATTTGACGATATTAATGCAAAATGGCAAGTACAAAAGATAGCTAATGGTAAATTGTCTGTGGAGTATTATGTTAGTTCGCAGCCAGGAGGGTCGATACCAAGTTATGTTTATAATTTGGGGGTTGAGAAAGGTCCCGTCAATAGTGTAAAGAGTTTGATTAAGAGGGTGGAGGGTTTAAATAATAAGTAAGAAATTAAGCCACTATATTTAAGCTCCTAAAATTGATATATAAAGCACACTAATGAGTACTTTTTTTATCATTGCCTTTGGTTAGACAAACTCACCACAAGTGCTTAGACAAGCCCACCACAAGTAGTTCGATAAGCTCAATTTACAGCCCAAACCGCTAGCTTTATATTTTGTTCGGAGATTTGTCAGTATCTTTATTATTTCTTTTTCTGAGGTAGAAAATTTTCGGCAATCATGCATCTTACACCGCCACCTCCATATTTTTCAATAGTAGGGATATCTCCTGTGAGTATTTTGGTTTTGGATTCTATCACTTTGATTTGTGTCTCTGTAAGGCTATTGTATGCTGTGGTTGACATTATCAAGTAATTGTCACCATTGTTGGATTGTAATTGTAGCATATTACCCGCAAAAGATTCCATCTGATCGTAAGTGATGTCAATGATGGTCTTATTTGTGTTATTGAATGATTTTATTACCACTTTTTTCTCCTCTTCATTAGAAATACTATCTAAACAGATTATGACAAAATCAATGCCTAGAGCCATCATCACATTGGTGTGGTAGATTTGTTGGTCTTGTCTATCTACAGCTGTGAAATTTACTTTGCGATAGTCCATTAGGATGCTCCACTTATCTAGCAAAGAAATATCTGTCCTTGGGCTTAATGCAGCATAGACTATCTTATTAGGTCTATCTAAGATGAGGCTTCCTGTTCCTTCTAAGAAAAGGTCATCTTCTTCATAATGTTCGAAAGTGTAATCTCTGTCTATAATGAAAGATTCTTCTAATTTCTTTAAGAGATCTGGTCTTCGCTCTAACCTTCTAATTGGGGCATACATTGGGTATGATATGACCAACCCATCATGATGCGTACTAAACCAGTTATTGGGAAATACTGCGTCTGGTGTATAGGGTTTAGGAGTATCTTCAAATACCGTTACATTAATTTGGTGTTTTCTTAGTTTATCTACAAATCCATCAAATTCTCGCTTGGCTTTATCGGAGATTTCTTTAGGCGATAAGTCACCTTCATTTGATTGAAAAGAATTGTTACTTGCTGTTTCTTCATTGAAACCAAAGTTTGCAGGCCTCACCATTATTACATTGTTTGTTATTTGTTTTTCTTCCACGGTATTTTAAATTGAAATGTTTTGAGCTTCGGTTTTCATAGAATTTGCTAATGACTCACCTAGCCAATTGTCTATAATAGAATGTGCTAAATATATCAAAGGCGTCAGTACTATAGCAACAATAAATTTGTAAAAATAATTCATAGTACCAATGGCTAATACTCGGGTGAGGTCCCAGTCTGACATAAAGTAAAATGCTACAATCAGCACTACATAGCTATCAATGAATTGAGAGATTAAAGTAGATCCAGTAGCCCTAAGCCATATTTTGCCCTCGCCTGTAGCTGCTTTAATTTTATGGAATACAAATACGTCTATAATTTGCCCCAAAAGAAAGGCGAACATTGATGCAATAATTATTTTGGTGCCTTGACCCATTACCTTGCCAAATGCTAAATCCATGCTTGTAACTGAAAGGCTCGGATCTAAAGTATTGATACCGCTTTGTGCATCCCACCATCCATTGGGAGAAAGGTGGATAGTGCCATAGATCATTATAAAAGCATAAAATATCAAGCCAATTGTAAAATAGCTCAATAACTCTACTACTCTTGGGCCAAAGTATTCATTTATAATATCAGTCATGATAAATACGACTGGCCAAAGTAATACACCTGCTGTGAGGTTAAATCCCAAACCTTCTGTCCCAAATATGGTCCAATCGAAAGGCTCAAAACCTAGACTAGACTCTAAAGAGAAAATCTTAATACCTACTAACTCAGCGATAATGGTATTGGTCAGAAAAAAACCACCTAAAATGAGCAATAATAATTTACTTTTATTAGCCGTAATGATGTTGAGTGTTTTATCTATTCCCATATCAATGCATTCTATCTCCTCTGACGTCCAATTCTTCTATCAATTTTGCTTCATAGTTTAGGAATTCTTGCCATCTAGTTTTGACCAGTTCCTTCTCGCCATATAGGTATGCTAAATCTAGAAACATTTTATAATGTAAAGCTTCAGCCACCATAAAGTCATGGTAGAATGTCTTCAAATTGTCATCAGCTATTTCTAAAGACAGCAATCTAAATCTTTCACAACTCCTAGCCTCTATCAAGGCACAGGTTAGCAGTCGGTCTATCATTCTATCTATCTCACGACCACCTTTTTTATTAAACTTGATAAGTCCATTGACATACTCATCTTTGCGTTGACGACCGAGTTTGATATTTCGTTTTTCTAGTTCTCTTAGCACTAATCTAAAATGTCCCCACTCCTCTGTAACAATTGGGGCTAATTGCTTTACTAACTCTTCTCTTTCAGGAAATGACTGTATCAAGGTTATACACGACGTTGCGGCTTTTTGCTCACAGTATGCATGGTCTGTTAAGATTTTACCAAGGTCCATTTCTGCTAGATTGACCCATCGTGGATCAGTAGGCAGATGTAGGCCTAAGGTTGTCTTATTTGCTTTCATTTAGGCAATCAAATTTATCAATAAAATACTTGATGTCATAGACAGGATATGCTTCAAATCCACTTGACCACATAACACCGACTTCATCAGCATACTTGTTAGTGAGTAACTTATAATCCTCTTTGTCAGATATCTTACAAATTGCTGTATAGATTGTTTTGCCAGTATAGGGTTGTATTTTTGGCTTAATTTGTTCGGTAATTTTAAAGAAAACTGTTTTACTATTAACGAAAGTCAACCTAATGAACCCATCTGTATTAATTATGCCATAACTTTTTTCAATATCCTTAGAATTAAAAATAAAGTCAAAGATCAAATAATACTCCTTGCCTCGATTAATGATGCTAGAGTTAATGTTTAAATAATCTCTGTTTTTATAATAATTTAAGAGCCTGTCAGGCGTATTTGAGAGCACCTTAGTCTTGGTGGTTTGAATAATTTGATCTCCCGTCTCTTGATCAGTATTTCTAAACTCTATGCATGAAGTATTGATCTCTATCGTTTTACCTGTTGCAGTAGGTACTAGATAAGTAGATGTTTGTTCTTCTTTATTGGGAAAATATTTTTCATTTAAAGACTGAACTTTGTTCATATTAATATCAGTACTTCCTAACATTGTCTGGATGTCTATAAGGTCATTAGAAATATTAAAATACTTAATTCGAGCGATAGAATCAGTTTGATTTTTTTTGATATTATCAATAAACGCAATTATCTCTTCATTTTTTAAATGAAGGGCTAATTTGTTCAAGGTAGAAGACTTATTGGATGATTTACCTTGTTGTGGTGTCTCAAAAGGGTTCGTCATACTTACAGTATTGTTACTAACTATCTCCCAAGTGAAATCAGAATAAATCAATACAGTTTGACCTGATGCAGTTGTGTATTCACTTTGTGCTATGAGTGATGTACTCATAAAAAAGAAAATTGACAATATGTAGAATGAAATTTTCAGAATATTAATATTTAACTGCAAATATAGTAATTAAGATAACTATTGATGTGGAAGTTTTTTAAAAACATATTGTTATCTCTATTGTAATTTAATAGCCGATCTTTAACCTGGATTATGCGATAGACAATCTATTGCGGCTTGAAATAGCTGCAAAATATATCGTTTCACTAAGTTTTCTACTTACACCATCCTGTAGCACTACAGGATGCTATAAGCAGTAAAACTTCATATTTTACCAGCCTGACCGGCTGGCAGGTTGCTCTTTCAACCCTCATAACGAAGCCCTATCGCATAATCCGGGTTTAAAAATTTATTTGATTAGAATTTGTCCAAACTAACTTAATA
>JBBKVK010000010.1:0-19133 GCA_037968395.1 Saprospiraceae bacterium
ACTAAGGACAATGCTTATAGTACTGTATACCCCAGTGATGTCCTACCATTTTTTAATGAATTTAATTTGATATTAGGTGATGGTTTAAACGTAGGTCACCCAATAGAATTTGAGAATAAAGATTATTTTTTTACAACAAACGAGGGGAATCAAAATTGGATCGTATACAAAACACCTAACGCAGGTAATACCCATGGTACCTCGAATAATACTAGAACTGAACTCGCACAATCGAAAAAATGGTCCGCCATGTCAGAAAATAAATTGACAGGTACTTGTAAAGTAATGAATGTTTCTACAACTGGCGATGCTCGAGTTGCCGCATCATACTCTGTGGTGATAGGACAAATTCATAGCGCAGATGGACATGAAAATGAACCTTTCAAACTATTTTACAAGAAATTTCCTGGTCATAAAAAAGGTTCTGTATTTTGGAATTATGAAATCAATACAGCAGGTGATGATAACTCTAGAAGATGGGATTATTCTTATCCGATATGGGGCTATGATATGTCTGTAGTCGGCACTACTCCAACTGATTTTCCATCAGAACCTGAAGATGGAATTGAATTAGGCGAAGAATTAACCTACGAAGTCATTGTGAAGAACGGCATTATGAGTTTGAAATTCTCAAGTGAAAAGCATGAAACAAAAACTTTTACAAAAAACTTAATCAAGTCAGAATACACAACAAAAGCAGATATACCAAGGCAAGTTCAAAACCTGTTTGTCCCCATTGGGCAAGACGGTGTGGAACGAGAAAATGCATACACTGATGAAGGCTTGTTTTTTAAGCAGGGCTGTTACAATCAGACAAATGGAAAGGACCCTGCAGTAAATAAAGTATGGTGTGCTGGTGCAGAAACTCACGGAGGTGATGTGCAAAAACAATATGAAGATGGGAGCTATGCTGAAGTTTGGTTTAAAAAAGCAACTGTAGTTATCTCAAAGGATGCTTATTCGAATGAAGAATATTTTGCTGCTAATGACGGCTTAAGTAATAAAACTGTCTACCCGAATGAAGTGATCCCTTTTATGGATAAATTTAAAATACTATTGGGAGATGGAACACATGTTGAAGACCTTGTAACATTTGAACATAAAGATTTTTTCTACTCAGTAATTGATGGAACAATGCGATGGGTGGTCTATAAAACACCAAACTCTGGTGTAACCTCAAAAAATTCGAGCAACACAAGGACTGAACTACATGAAAAAAGAGAATGGTCTCCTGAGCAAGGAGGTAAACTAAATGGAACTTGCAAAGTAATGCATGTTTCAACTTCAGGGGACGCAAGAGTTGCAGCTTCATATTCTGTGGTTATTGGACAGATCCATAGTGGAAAAGGACATGAGAATGAACCTTGTAAAATATTTTATAAAAAATTTCCTGGACATACCAAAGGTTCTGTTTTTTGGAATTATGAAATCAATACAGCAGGTGATGACAATTCTGGTAGATGGGATTATTCTTATCCGATATGGGGCAACGATATGTCTGTAATCGGTAGTGCTCCAAACAACTTTCCACCAGAACCTGTGGATGGAATTGAAATAGGTGAAACCTTTAGCTATGAGATAAATGTCTATGAAGGCATTATGTATTTAACCTTTGCTAGTGAGGGACACGAAACAAAAACTTTTACTAAAAACTTAATAGAATCAGAGTATACATCAAAGACTGATATTCCTAAGCAAACGCAGCAATTATTTGTTCCGATCGGTCAAGATGGAGTGGAACGAAAGAATGCCTATGCAGGCGAATTGGGTTATTTTAAACAAGGAGCATATAACCAGACGAATGGAAAAGACCCTAAAAAGAACATGGTTTGGTGTACGGGTGCAAATATTTATGAAGGTGATATAGCCAAACAATATAAAAACGGAAGTTACACAGAAGTGTGGTTTAAAGATGCGAAAATCGGTGCAGGTACAGCACCAAGTAAATAAATATTAGTATGAAAAGAAATAGCGAAAAATACATCTTGACGGAAAAGATGGAATGGGAAAAACTCGGTGGAGGAGTATCTAGGAAATTTTTAGGATACGATAATCAGATTATGATGGTTTTAGTAAAGTTTGAAAAAGGAGCGTTAGGAGCACCACATCAGCACTTTCATACACAGGCTACGTATTGCGCAGCGGGTAAGTTTGAATTTGAAATCGATGGTATAAAGCAAACGGTGAATGCTGGCGATGGTGTATATATTGAGCCAAATCTTCTTCATAGTGCAGTTTGTCTTGAAGAAGGTATGCTGATCGATACCTTCAGCCCCGTGAGAGAAGACTTTTTAGATGGATCTGGGGTAGCATATTTTTCAGATAAGAAATAATTTTAATTAAAAGAGGCAGATGAAGACTAAAGGATTAAGATGGTGGGTAATAGGATTGATAGCTTTGGCTGCCGTTATAAATTATATAGATAGGCAAGCTCTAGGTGTTTTATGGCCAGATATAGCAGAGTCTATGTATCCAGACATGGATAGTGATGGGCGTAAACAAATATATGGATGGATTACGGGTAGTTTCGTTTTTTTCTATGCTGGAGGGCAGGCTCTTTTTGGAAAAATATTTGACTGGATAGGCACAAGGATTGGATTCGCAATTTCTATAGGAGTGTGGTCATTAGCTACTGCGTTTCATGCTTTTGCAAGTGGGGCATGGTCTTTTGCTATTTTTAGATCTATACTTGGTCTTGCTGAAGCAGGTAACTGGCCAGGTGCAGCTAAAGGAAATGCTGAATGGTTCCCTGCCAAAGAAAGAGCTTTTGCTCAAGGTTTATTTAACTCAGGAGCCGCCATAGGTGGAATTGTCGCTATTCCTTTGATTGCCTATTTTACTATACATTTTAGTTGGCAAATGATTTTTATTTTAATTGGCCTTATGGGATTGTTATGGTTGATTCCATGGTTCCTAATAGTAAAAGCACCACCTGAGTTTCACCCCAATATTTCTGAGGAAGAAAAAAATTATATTTTAAGTGGACAAATAAATGAAGACAAGGAGATCAATGAAAAGGAATATAATCCTACTACAGGTCAATTATTCGGTCATAAAGAAAGTTGGGGAGTTATCATAGCTTCAGCTGCGATTGACCCGATATGGTGGCTATTTGTAGTTTGGATACCTATATATCTTAATGGTGTTTATGGTATGGATGTTAAGACTGTCGGAATTTATGGATGGGTTCCCTATGTTGGGGCAATGCTAGGAGCATGGTTTGGAGGTCTATTAGCTCAAAATAGAATCAAAGTTGGATGGAATGTTAACAAAACACGTAAGTGGGTGATTACCCTTGGATGTTTGATAATGTTTCCGTCATTCTTTTTGTTAATTGATCCAAACTCTTTTGCTTCTGCTTGTAATTCCGTATTGGGTTTATTAGGTATAACTATGGACTCGCCATCGGCAGCAGTAATTATTATGGCTATTATTTTATTTGGGTTTCAGACATCCATCGGAAATGTGCAGACATTACCAAGTGATTTGTTTAGTAAGAAATCTGTAGGAACATTGTCTGGATTTTCAGGAATGGCAGCTAAGTTGGCAGTGTTTGCTTTTACAATTTTAGTCCCAATACTTACCAAGGGAGAAAACTATGCTCCAGCATTTTATGTAGGAGCTGGACTTACGATAGCAGCATTGATTGCAGTATGGGTATTGATACCTAAAGTTGAGCAATTAAAACCACAAAGTATAAATTAATAACCATGGATTCTCACTGGAAGTTTCTTTCATTGGATTTAGATGGACAATAAAAATAATGAATACTAATCAATTTAAATATTAAACGAAAAATTTTAATTATGAGTAAAAATAAAGTAGCTATAATTACTGGAGCCACTGGAGGTATTGGGTTTGAAGTAGCAAGAAGACTAGGAAAAGATGGATACTCTGTTGTATTAAACGGTATTGACGATGCAGCAGGAGCTAAAAGAGTTGAAGAACTTGTTGCAGAAGGGATTACAGCGGAATATTACGGATTTGATGTTACAAAAGAAGAAGCCGTAACGGAGAATATCACCAAAATTGGTGAAAAGTATGGCAAAATTGATACTCTAGTTAATAATGCTGGTGGTTTAGGAGGAAGATCTAGGTTTGAAGAGATGACTACAGAATTTTACCGATTCGTTATGGCATTAAACTTGGATTCAGTGTTTTTTGCTTCAAGAGCAGCTATACCTTTTCTTAAAAAAGGAGAGCATCCTTCTATAATCAACTATACCTCAAATGCAGCATGGAATGCCGGAGGACCAGGAGCAGGAATTTATGGAACATCTAAGGCAGGAGTCCATGCTATAACAAGAGCGTTAGCAAAAGATTTAGCTGAATATGGAATTAGAGTCAATGCGGTTTCACCTGGAACTATTGACACTCCTTTCCATAGTCAAATAAAATCTACGAAACCTGAAGTATTTGCTTCTTGGGCTAATAATATCATGTTAGGAAGATTGGGTCAACCAGAAGATGTAGCCGGGGTAGTTGCGTTTTTGGCTAGTAAAGATGCTTCCTTCATTACAGCTGAAACAATTCAAATTGGAGGAGGTCAAGCATTGGGAATTTAAGAGATTGGGGAGATTGAAAAGATTCAGGAATAACTTATTAATCTTTTCAATCAATAATTAATAATTAATAATCTTTTTAAAAAAATGAAGAAGGTAGTAACTTTTGGAGAAATCATGTTGAGATTAAGCCCTCCTGGATGGAATAGGTTTTCTCAAGCAAATAGTTTTGATGTAGTTTATGGCGGCGGAGAAAGCAATGTTGCAGTTTCTCTTGCTAATTATAACATACCTACAGAATTTGTATCAAGGTTGCCTAAAAATGACTTAGGAGAATGTGCCTTGATGGAAATGCGTAAAAGAGGCGTTGGCACTAGTCATATTGTACGAGGTGGTGAGCGACTTGGTATTTATTTTTTAGAAACAGGGGCAGTAAGTCGAGGAAGTAAGGTGGTCTATGATAGAGCACATTCATCCATGGCATCTATCCAGAAAGGTATGATTGACTGGAAGAATGTTTTTCAAGATACACAATGGTTTCATTGGACGGGGATAACACCTGCTATATCACAAGGTGCAGCAGATGCTTGTCTCGAAGCTATAAAAATAGCAAATGAAATGGGTGTAACCGTTTCCACTGACCTTAACTATCGTAAGAATTTATGGCAATACGGTAAAAACCCTATGGATATTATGCCAGCTCTAGTAGAAGGATGCGACATCATTTTAGGAAATGAAGAAGATGCTGAAAAGCATTTCGGATTACATCCTGATGGTGTAGATGTCACTCATGGCGGTTCTGTAGATGGACAAGCGTACTTATCAGTCTTGAAAAAACTGATGGAAATGTTTCCAAGAGCAAAGAAGGTGATTACTACACTTAGAGGTTCTGTATCAGCATCACACAATACATGGTCTGGCGTTTTATACGATGGTAAGACATTGTACGAAGCTCCAACATACGATATCACACATATTGTAGATAGAGTGGGAGGAGGAGATAGCTTTATGGGTGGATTGATATATGGATTGATAAAATATCCAAACGATGATCAGTTAGCACTAAACTACGCTGTAGCAGCTTCTTGCTTAAAGCATACGATACTTGGAGATGCCAATCTTGTAACCATAGACGAAGTAGAAAAACTAATGAGTGGTGATGCAAGCGGAAGAGTAAGCAGATAGAGGTTTGGTTTGTTAGCAACTTAGCTGTTTTGCGCTTCAACTTTAGAGTATTTAACCTTTATGTCAGTCTGCGGCATTTCCCCTTTTGGTGGCGTGTCCAATGGGCGAGGTTAAATATTCAGGCTTTGACTCTATTTTTTAACTTTTAACTTTTTAACTCAAAAATGGCAAGATTTACAAGAATACAAGTAGCAAATACAATGGAGGAGACAGGATTAGTCCCTCTTTTTTATAGTGGTGATATACAAGTAGCAAAAGCAGTGACAAAAGCTTGTTACGATGGAGGAGCAAAGTTATTAGAGTTTACATCAAGAGGCGACTTTGCCCATGAGATTTTTAGAGAATTATCACATTACTGCAATAAAGAATTACCAGATATGATACTTGGAGTTGGTTCAGTGACAGATGCAGCTTCAGCGTCATTATACATGGCACTGGGAGCAAACTTTATCGTGACTCCAGTTTTGAGAGAAGACATAGCAATGGTTTGTAATCGAAGAAAAGTAATGTGGTCACCAGGCTGTGGTACATTGACAGAGATTTGTAGAGCGGAGGAATTGGGTTGTGAAATTGTCAAACTTTTCCCTGGTGATATTTATGGACCAAACTTTGTAAAAGGCGTAAAAGGGCCACAACCATGGACGAGTATTATGCCTACTGGTGGTGTATCTCCTGATGCAGAAAACCTTAAAGGGTGGTTTGGAGCTGGAGTAACTTGTGTGGGTATGGGGTCACAATTGATCACAAAAAGCATTTTAGCATCCAAGGATTATGGGAAATTGACCACTCTTTGTCAAGAAACCATAGATTTAATATCTAGTATTAGGTAAGGGTTAGTTTTTAGTTCGCAGTTAGAAAAACTATAACTTATCATATAAAAAACCAAAGCAGATTTGGCAAAAGGGTTTCAAAAACTGGAAACTATTTACTTTACAGCAGCCCTTCTTAGCCTATCATTAATTGCTATTCCTAGGTTTTCTTCTGGAAGGAGCTTGGTGTAAATAACATTAAGATTAAGGGAGTCTAAGTGTCGCAAGGCAGCAAAAAGGTTACGAGCAGCTTCATGGTAGTCTCCTGTAATAGATAGATTTACATTTGTGCAATTTTCTATACTTTCTACTTTTTCATTAAAAGTTAAGAAACCACCTCTTTGTTCATTTATATTTGCTTCATTCCAATTTTTAACGATAACAATCGGGCAATTCGGGGCATAATGAGATAGGAGCATACCCGGAGCATCAGGTTTTGAAGTAGATGTTTCGTTTACCCTGATATTATCTGTGTATTGATATAGATGGTCAAGCGACAAACCACCTTTACGATAGACAACTAAAATATCACCTTCCATTCCAACAATAGTCGATTCAATGCCTACCGCACATTCACCACCATCTAATATGTATGGTATTTTATTGCCCAATTGTTGGTCTACATGTTTAGCTGTAGTTGGACTGATATAGCCAAATGGGTTAGCACTTGGTGCTGCTAAGGGAAAATCTAACTGAGATAATAACTTTTGAGCTAAAGGGTGAGATGGTATTCTTATTGCAACCTTTTCTGATCCAGCAGTTATTAGATCTGGGATAATGTCTTTCTTCTTTAACAATAAGGTTAATGGACCAGGCATTTGTTCTTTTGCTAACTTAATCAACAGGTCATTTTCTAACTCAGCATAGAGGTTTATTTGATCAGTGTCTTTGACATGGATAATCAAGGGGTCAAAAAAGGGCCGTTCTTTTACTTCAAACACCTTAGTGATAGCAAAAGGATTTAATGCATTACAAGCTAAACCATAAACCGTCTCTGTTGGAATGCCTACTACCTCACCAGCCCTTAAATAAGCTGCAGCTATATCTATAGTTGTGCCTATCATATTGATTATCCTTGCAGATACACTAAGTATTTTTCAATAAAAAATTCATCCTTGAAGTAATCAGTAATTTTTACTTTTTCGTGGTATTCCCCTTTTGGGAGCTCTTTTAGTTCAGCTCTTAGATTGCCTCCTTTAAGGGCAATAATACCATTTGGAATGATGTTGATATTCGTATCGGATAAATGCTTACGACTCCAAGTAAATATTTGTTTCATAGACGATACCGCTCTGGTAAGCACAAAGTCAAACTTTTTATCTTTTATATCTTCTACTCTTATATGTTCTGTAGTGACGTTATCTAAGCCGATGGCTTCAGAAACCTCTCTAATTACTTTAAGTTTTTTATTGACAGAATCCACTAAGTGAAACTTACATTGTGGAAAAATAATGGCCAAAGGTACTCCAGGAAACCCACCTCCAGTGCCTAGATCTAGAATGATACTGCCAGGTTTGAACTCTATAAACTTTGCAATGGCAAGAGAATGTAATACATGGTGCAAATATAAATTGTCGATGTCTTTCCTTGAAATGACATTGATTTTTTGATTCCAATCTTTATACAACTCAAATAGTTGATCAAATTGTGAATATTGTTTGTCTGTCAGGTTAGGAAAGTATGTTTTGATTAATTCCATGTTTTATTTTTACTTTTATTACCAAAGGCAGCCGAAAAGCCCACTATTACATAATAGAACCCCATACTTATGTCTAATAAGGGATAAACAGGAAGCAATGACCATTCTCTTAATCTCATTATACTTTTGTATTGTAACGCCAATGTTATCACCCAAAATATTACAACAATAACACCTATATAAAGCCAAGCAGTTCCAGTAAGGATACAATAGAATAACAGTCCAACCCAAAGTATATGCGTGAGTGCAAATATAGTCAACAAGATTTGATGAATAGCTTTATAATGGAACGAAGTAGAGATATGCCTCATTTTCTGCTTAATATAGTTTAGCCAAGACTGCTTAGTATGTGAATAAACATATGCCTCATCTTCTAAGCATACACCAATTTTACCATATTGCAAAGCAGACTGTATCAAAAGGTCATCATCACCAGAAACAATATTTTTATGACTTTCAAAACCTCCAATTTTTTCAAAAACAGACTTTCTGTACAGTAAATTTCTACCGACTCCCATATATGGAATTCCTTTAATAGCAAAAGAAAGATATTGGAGTGCAGTAAGTAAGGTCTCATATCTTGAAAATAAATTCACAGTGCTTTTACCTTTTAACATTGGACTATACCCTAATACTATATCATTATCTTGTTTGTGATCCATCATTGTCTTAGCCCATTCTATAGTAGGTATACAATCTGCATCTGTTAACAAGACCCAGTCATTATTTGCTGATTTTATGCCCTGGGATAAGGCATTTTTCTTTCCTGGCAAATCATTATCTGGTGATAACCACACTACTCCTTCATAATTATTAATTAGAGTATGTGTATTGTCAGTAGAATGATCGTCAACTATAATTACTTCTTTGTTTGTGTAAGTTTGATGGAGCAATAAAGGTATCAAGACCTGCAGATTTTCAAATTCATTTTTAGCACATACGATTATTGTAACTCCTTTATTACTTGATTTTTTGGTGTTGTAGTAATAACCAACAGATCTGAATAGCCCAACAGAAAAAGTGAGTCTAATCAAAGATGTTAGTATAAAGAACTCAACTAAGATCAAGCCTTGAAATGGTTCCACCCTTGGGCACTGAGTGCTACTAATTTGCCTCCTGTTGTAAGCAATTTTATACCTTCCTGAGCTTCTCGTACTTCACCGACGATATAAACATCATTCATGTACCGTACATCTTCTATGTCACTCTCTGCTACGGTAAACATCAGTTCGTAGTCTTCTCCACCATGCAAAGCACAAGTAATTGGGTTCATTTTAAACTCAATAGCTAGTTTCTCCATATCTGGATGCATTGGTACTTTACCCTCTTCAATAATCATCCCTACTCCTGATTGACGACATATATGTATTGCTTCAGATGATAGTCCATCTGAAATATCAATCATCGATGTAGGTCTAATACCTTTCTCTTCAAAGTAGGCTATAGCATCCCTTCTTGCCTCAGGCTTAAGCAGTCTACCTATTAGATAGTCATGGTCTTCAAGTTCGGGTTGTAATTCTGGATGTTCAAGGTATATTTGTTTTTCTCTTTCAAGGATTTGTAGTCCTAAATAAGCTGAACCTAGGTTACCCGTAACACAGATAGCATCTCCAGGCCTTGCACCTGATCTATACGAGATTCTACCTTTATCTCCTCTTCCTATTGCAGTTATGCTAATAATCAAACCCTTGTTAGAGCTGGTAGTATCTCCACCAACTAAGTCAACATTGTACATTTCACAAGCCAAATGAATGCCAGCATATAACTCTTCCAAGGCCTCTACAGAAAACCTATTAGAAATAGCGATTGAAACGGTAATCTGGGTCGGAACTCCATTCATGGCATAGATGTCAGATAAGTTGACAATGACAGCCTTATATCCAACATGTTTAAGGGGACTATATGCTAAGTCAAAATGAATGCCTTCAACCAACATATCTGTACTTACTAAAGTGAAGTGGTCGCCACTGTCAATGACTGCTGCATCGTCACCAACGCCCTTAATCGAAGTTGGAAGTTTCAATACTGCATCTGAGGTAAGGATATCAATTAACCCAAATTCACCTAGTGTTCCTATATCTGTTCTATTCATCTTATTGTTTGATTTGTTCTAATAGCACTATTTCTGCCTTAGTGTTAATTTGTATTATTCCTTCTTCTACTATTCCTTCTATATTAGAATATCTATCTAATAACTTATCACCATTTCTAAAAACACCTCCAACTGGTATCTTTGCCCCTTCAGGCACATTAAGTGAAACTACAACCTTATCTGTCATTTGGTCTTTGGAATATGTTCTACTAAAGGTATATGGACTGTTAGAAAGCTGTTTGTGCCTACCTGAAGAAACAGATATATGGTCATGTCTAAATTTTCCAAGTTTTTGCCAATGAGTCAATAACATTATAGTGGTATCATTGTTTAGATCTTCCCAATTCATAAACGATCTCAACTTAGCATCTCCTTCAGCTTGAACAGTTAGTGAACGAGCCGTTTCGTCACCATAGTATATTTGTACTCCTCCTTGTGTAAGCAAGAGTTTTGTAGCAGATTCATAGGTCTTTGTTCGGTCTAAATCATATGGTCCTCCATCATCATGAGAACTAATATAGTTAAGGACTGTGGCACCATTCATATGATTTGCTAATATGGTGTCATATTTCATGAAAATAGATTGGTATTCACCTTTTGCATCTGTTTTAAAATCAAAATTAATAAGAGCTTTAAACCCATCATTGAAAAAATCTACCTTCTTGTCACCATAATCATACTCTCTACCACCACTAATGTAATAGTTATAAACTTCTCCAACCATATAAAAATCATTGTTATCTAATACTTCTTCTGGATGTTCTTTTTTCCACAAGTTAAATGCATATTGTGCTTCTTTATACAATACCTTCCAAACTTCGCTTTCTGTATGCTTGGCAGTATCTACTCTAAAGCCATCAATCCCATATTCTTTTACATAATCTACAAGCCATTTTACTATATAGTAGAATGGTTTTCTTGGGTATTTCGTTCTTGTAAAAAACTCATTTAGTTCTTCAGTTTCTATGTCGTATCTCCCTTCTTTTTTCCATTTGGCTACTAGAAAATCGGGTAACTCTACTTCTTCTGTACTGCCTGTCTTAATATCGGGTAAGTTGTCTACCAACGTACACGAAACAGTGCTTTCATATCCAGTATATTCACACCGAGGGCCTGTTCGTACCCAGCCATCTGGCCATTTAGTGTCTTGTGGAGTTACTGGTCCTGTGTGGTTAGCTATGACATCCATGACAACCCTTATTCCTTTCCCATGAGCACTTTTCACAAACTCAGAAAAATCCTGTTTTGAACAGACTCTTTTGTCAAAAGCAGTCCAATCTTTAGTCCAATACCCATGGAATCCGTAAGATCTACCTGTGCCTTCATCTACAGACCCTTCGATGTTTTCTAACAAAGGGGTTGTCCAAATGGCATTAATACCTAAAGCAGTGAAATAACCTTCGTTAATTTTTTGAGTTACACCTTTTATGTCGCCTCCCATAAAACCCCTGAAAGGCGCAGCTTGGGCATCTTCTGGCGCTTTAAAATCATTAGTCTTGTCTCCGTTGTTAAATCGATCTGTCAATAGAAAATAGACAATTGCATTGTCCCATGAAAAAGGAACAACTTCTGTTTTATTTTCAACAGTTGCTTCTGGACTTTTGCATTGGGTTAAACAAAAGAGAAGAACTAAGAGTACTCCAAATAATTTTTGCATTTTTCTAATTTGTATTAAAAATGCAAAAGTACTGAAATGTTCAAACTTATTTATTGATTACTACGAAAGGGAGTAGAACGGCTATTAAATGACTTCATTGTTTTTTCTATTCTAAAGAAAGTAGTGAGGATATTATTTATCTTTTTTCTTTTTGAAGTCTCCCCGTTTCCAGGCGTCGATAAACTGTTTCCAAGCCATTACATCAAATATTCTTTGAGGTTTGTACTGACCAGAATACTTAAACTCTGCAGCTTTTTGTCTTATATAATAATTAGATGCTTCTTTTCCATCGACAGGAACAGAATACCTTAACTCTGCTAGTACATCCTCAGCAAGGTTTTCTTCCGCTTTAGCTCTTAGTTCATCTGTTATGTCGATGGCTAAAAACTCTTGTTTAAAAAACTCCCTATCTGGCCAAGGAAAAATTACTACTTCATCAAGTAGTATATCATCTTGAGACATGATTTGAATCCAAGAATAAAAATTATTATCCATTGTGTCCGGAATAATAAAAGTAACAGTACGATAACCTATTCGAGAAAAGACAACTTTTTCGCCTTGTTTAGCCACAAAAGAAAAATAACCATCGTACTCTGATACTGCTCCCCTTGAGGTACCTTCAATTGCTACATTCACATAAGACAAAGGCATAATTTCCCCATCTTCATCTGCGGTTACAACTTTTCCCGTAAATTGTACAACCTTATCCGTCCAATTTTTTTCTTTCTTGATTTGTGCTTCAGCCTTAATAAATAAGAATGAAAACACTAACAAAGAGTATATCTTAAATTTCATGTTGATCACTTTTTTAACAGGAACGAATTTAGTCTATTATCTGATTCTATTCCCATTATTTTAACAAAGTTTTATAGAATAGAGTTCTAGTTATGCTTAATAATAGATTAGAAATCGAGATATTTATAACGAAGAAAGCTGCTCTTTTGAACAGCTTTCTAAAGTATATTGTTTTTTCTAAAAGTAAGCACTGATAATTCCTCCCATAAGTGTCAAGGTAATTACCCAATAGCCGAGATGAACAGCTGTATATTTTTTGCCCCGTCTCTCAAACATAGACTGAATCGCAATTACTGGCCAAGCAAAAAACAAAGCAGCCATAATGCCATGAGAAATCCCATGTTTCCAGTTTCGTTCTTCATTTCCTACTTCTGCCATTACAGATTGGAATGCAGTGTAAGCTTGTGTTCCTTCAGTCTCAAAATCGGTGTGATAAAAAGCACCAAATATACCTAATTGGTGTACTATAAACCCAGATAATATAAATGATAACAAGAGACCTAAGAGATAAGTAAATCCAAAAATGATCAGCATATTACTACCTTTCATTTTTTCTTCAGTCATCCCTGATGATTCCATCCAAGCTTTTCCTGCCACCTTTGGGTTGTAATAAATAGCGCCAACTGCCAAGGGAATCAAAGCTGTTACAAATAACAGCCACATATTAAAATCCATAATTCAAAATATTTAGTTAGTTAATAGTTTATACAATATTAACTAAAATAATTGAAAAATGAAAATTGACTAATTAAAGGAACTAGTACTCAACTAAGTCTTTAAACTGACTTAATCTTGATTTTATTTCTTTATCGCTTAGGTCTTTTAATCTGTCAATGCTAAATTTTTCTACGCAGAAAGATGCCATTGCTGAACCGTATATAATAGCCTTTTTCATATTGTCGAAAGAGGTATCGTCAGTCATAGTCAAGTATCCCATCATGCCTCCTGCAAAAGTGTCTCCTGCTCCAGTTGGATCGAATACTTCTGCTAATGGCAGTGCAGGTGCGGAGAATATTCTGTCTTCATGAAAAAGTAATGCACCGTGTTCTCCTTTCTTAATAATAAGGTATTTAGGACCCATAGTTTGAATTACCGCTGCTGCTTTTACTAAAGAATGTTCCCCACTTAATTGCCTTGCTTCTTCATCATTTATCGATAAAACATCCACTTTAGCGATTACTTCTTTTAATCTATCCATTGCAATATCCATCCAAAAATTCATCGTATCCATAGCTACTAACTTCTGGCTGCCATCTAACTGATCTAAGACTTGCATTTGAACATCAGGAGTAAGGTTTCCTAACATTACATATTTTGATGATTTATATGACTCTGGTAAAACGGGATTGAAATCATCAAGTACATTCAGGTCAGTAGTGACTGTATCTCTTGAGTTCATGTTTTTATGGTATTTTCCTTCCCAAAAGAAGGTTTTACCATCTTTTTTTATTTCAAGGCCTTCCATGTTAACACCTCTTTTTTCCATAGCCTTAATTTCTTCTACTGGAAAATCAGCTCCAACTATGGCACTTAAGTTGATGTTTTTTGTAAAATATGAAGCTGCATAGCTAATGTATGTACAAGCGCCTCCAATTACATATTCTGCTCTGCCAAACGGCGTCTCAATGGTATCAAACGCTACTGTTCCTATTGTAAGTAAACTCATTTATTTTTGATGTTTTATTTAAATTATTAATAACTACTCTCCTTTTAAGCTAGTTTTACAGCAATAGTTGTTTCTAAACCTTCTCTCAATTCTGTGACTTCTCCCTCAAAACTATCTAACTGTTGAATACTGTTTGCTAACACTTCTTCCTTGATATAATCACCAAAAGCAGCTAGACATCGATTTAACTCAATGTCTTTACCTATTGTAACTGTAATCCTATCTGTCACACCAAAGCCACTGTCTTTTCTAAGGTTTTGAATACGATTGACGATCTCTTTACTTAGTCCTTCGTCTAGTAAGGCCTCAGTCAATGAGATATCTAATGCAACTGTTAATGGGCCATCTTGTGCTACTTGCCAACCAGGGATGTCTTCAGTAATAATATCAAAATCTTCAATGGTAAGTTCGTAGCTTTCTCCATTTATTTTTAATATATATTGACCTGTTTTTTCTATTTCACTGATTTGTTTTTGATTTAAGTCAGCAAAAATTCCACCGGCAGCCTTCATGTGAGGTCCAAGTTTCCTACCAAGAGTCTTGAAATTTGGCTTAGCTTTTTTACTTACAATACCATCGGTATCAGTAATAAGTTCTATCTCTTTAACATTTGTTTCAGCGAGTATAAGCTCTTTTACGCTATCTATTTGGTCTCCGAAAGTATCATTTAGCACAGGAAGTAAAATTCTAGAAAGAGGTTGCCTTACTCGTAAGTTTTTGTTTTTTCTCAAGCTGTGAACCAGTGAAGAAACCCTTTGAGCGTAGTCCATTCTCTCATTTAATGCCAAGTCTATTGCTGACTCGTTTGCTGTTGGAAAATCAACTAGATGAACAGAGATTGCCTTGTTTCTTCCACTAACATTATTCAGATTTTGGTATAACCAGTCAGCGAAAAAAGGACCTACTGGTGCCATTAACTTACTAATTACTTCAAGACATTCATATAGTGTTTGATACGCTGCCTCTTTGTCTTTAGTATATTCACCTTTCCAAAACCTTCTTCTATTTAATCTTACATACCAGTTAGACAAATGCTCATCTACGAAGCTCATGATTTTACGAGTAGCGATTGTTGGATCATAATCTGAAAATGCTTCATCAACATCTTTGATCATTTGGTTTAAGGATGAAAGTATCCATTGATCTATCTCTTGTCTTTCTTTTATTGGGATATATGGCTTGCTAAAATCAAAACCATCCAAATTAGAATACAAAGCAAAGAATGAATAGGTATTGTATAAGGTACCAAAAAATTTCCTTCGAACCTCATCTAACCCATTTAAATCAAATTTTAGATTATCCCAAGGCGGTGCATTTGATATCATATACCACCTTGTAGCATCTGCTCCATAAGTATCTATTGTCACAAATGGATCTACCACGTTGCCTAATCTTTTGGACATTTTTACTCCGTCTTTATCTAAGACAAGTCCATTGCTCACTACATTTTTATAAGCCACACTGTCAAAAACCATCGTAGCTATAGCATGCAGTGTATAAAACCAGCCTCTTGTTTGATCAACTCCTTCTGCAATAAAATTAGCAGGGAATGTTTTTCTACTATCTATCTTATCTTTATTATCAAAGGGGTAATGCCATTGTGCATAAGGCATCGATCCGCTGTCAAACCACACATCAATTAAGTCTAATTCTCTAATAAGTTTTTGACCTGATGCTGATACTAAAATAACATCATCAATATAAGGTCTATGTAAGTCTTTTAAAGGTTCTTGATTTAAGTCAAAAGCCTTATTAGCCTTCTCGGTCTCCTCATTAAGCTGAGCGATACTTCCTATACAAATCTCTTCAGTTTTATCCTCTGACCTCCATATCGGCAATGGTATTCCCCAGTATCTAGACCTTGAGAGGTTCCAGTCTTGAAGGTTCTCTAACCAATTGCCAAACCTTTTTTCTCCAGTATGAGCAGGTTTCCAATTGATAGTTTTGTTGAGCTCTACCATTCTTGCTTTAGCTGCGGTAGCTTTTACAAACCAAGAATCTAGTGGATAATACAAAACTGGCTTATCTGTACGCCAACAGTGTGGATAACTGTGGACATACTTTTCAACTTTAAAGGCTTTGTTTTCTTCTTTTAGCTTAATGGCGATTTCTACATCTACCGATCTTTCTGGAGCCTCTCCTTCATTGTAATACTCATTTTTTACATATTTGCCTCCTACATCAGCTAAGTTAGCCCTGAATTTGCCTTGTAGGTCTACTAAAGGCACTAAAGTGTCCGTTTCGTCCATCACTAACATTGGTGGCACCTCTGGTATAGCCATTTTTGCAACTCTAGCATCGTCCGCTCCAAACGTAGGTGCTGTATGTACTACACCTGTCCCGTCTTCTGTCGTAACAAAGTCTCCTGCAATTACTCTAAAGGCGTTTTCTGGGTTTTCATATGGTTGGGCATAGGCAAGTAGTTGTTCATACCTGATACCAACTAAGTCTTTTCCTTTTATTTCTTTTATTAACAGATATGGTATCTTTTTATCTTCCTTTTTATAAGCATTTATCTCATCAGAACTCTCGGCAGGGCTAAATTTACCTGCAAACTGTTTACCTACTAAGTTTTTAGCCAATATTACATTAATTGGCTCAAAAGTATATTGATTAAAAGACCTTACCAAAACATAATCAATATTAGCACCAATAGTTAGAGCAGTATTAGATGGTAGTGTCCAAGGAGTAGTTGTCCAGGCCAATATATGTATATCTCCTAGTCCCTTTAAAGCAATAGGTAAAGTACTTTCTATTGTTTTGAACTGAGCAGTAACAGTAGTATCTGTTACATCTTGATAACAGCCTGGCTGATTCAACTCATGAGTACTCAACCCAGTACCTGCTGCTGGAGAATATGGCTGAACGGTATACCCCTTATACAACATATCCTTCTGATAAAGTTGACTCAACAACCACCACACCGACTCAATATAGTCATTTTCAAAAGTGATGTATGGGTCTTTAAGGTCCACCCAATAGCCCATCTTTCGAGTGATATTATCCCATACGTCTTTATATTGCATAACTGTTTCCTTACATTTGGCATTGTATTCGTCAACAGTAATTTTGGTTCCAATGTCTTCTTTTGTAATTCCAAGCTCTTTTTCTACACTTAGCTCTATAGGGAGACCATGTGTATCCCAACCACCTTTACGCTCGACTCTATGTCCTTTCATAGTTTGAAACCTGCAAAATAGGTCCTTTACTGTTCTTCCCATGACATGGTGAATGCCGGGTTTTCCATTTGCAGAGGGCGGACCTTCATAAAAGACGAATGTGTTTTCTTCTGGTCTTTGAGTGACGCTCTTATAGAAAACATCATTTTGTAGCCAGAAATCAAGAATGTCCTTATCTATTTGGGTCAAATCTAATCCGCTATACTCTTTATATTTTGCCATATTTTTACTTTCGCTAAAATTGAGTGCAAAAATAGATAATTAATTACAAACAAAAGGAATGAGTGATTCAAAGCTTAACCTTAAACCAAGACTTTTACAAAAAACCAATTTTTATTTCTTATAATTGATTTAATTTGTAATCCGTATGATCCAATAAAACATCTAGTTATGAATTTATTATTCCGTTATGCTTTTATTCTAAGTCTTTTTTCAATAACATCTTGCTCCTCTTTATTGTATGGACCAGATACAAATAGAATAAATAATCCGAGTAAAAAGGGAGACGCAAGGATTTCTGCTGGTATTACATTGACACCTAGAATGAATAATTTATCAACTGAACTATCATACAGCCCAAAACAACAATTTGGCACCCAACTGTTTGTTAATTATGGAGATAAATATAAAACGGTAGGAGTAGGGGCAGGAGTTTATAAAAGTAAAAACACTTACGAAGGAAAAGTATTACGAAAAAGTTCTGTTTTTGACTTATACTTTGCCTATTCTTACAATAGAAGTCATGGAATTGTTAATGATAATATTGCAGGAGAGTTTAGGTATGATTACAAGTACCACGATTACTCTTTTCAAGGAAGCATGAATTTTTTTCACAAAAATGTTGGAATTAATATAGGATATAGACCACATTTGATTAACATTATTAGTGCTGATGTATATGGCGATACCAAGAGTACAACTAGGGATGCAATCAACAATTTAAATAATGGTCCGTTTTTATTTCAAGATATATTAGGAAAACTGTATTTTGGAAAAAAGGGAATTAATCTATACTTAGGGTGTTCTATATCAATTAGCCCAGACAAAATTAGAGAACTTAATGATCCGATTTCAGTGACAACGGGATTTAACTTTAATATATCAGAAATCTTTAAGTGATTTCTTAATAGGTTAGAATAAACAAGGTTCTAAAGTTGGCATAAAAAAAGGACAACCTGAATGGTCGTCCTTTGATATAATATACGTTATTATTTAATTTATCCACCAAGTGCTGCAGCACCGCCTACAATTTCACTAAGTTCTTTAGTAATTGCTTCTTGTCTTGCTTTGTTGTAGAAAATCTTAAGTTCTTTTTTAAGCTCTTCAGCATTTTCTGTGGCGTTGTCCATTGCAGTCATTCTAGCTCCATGCTCTGATGCATGCGTATCTAAAACGAATTTTTGGAACGTTGTATGAAGTATTGTAGGGATTAGCTCTTCTAAAAGTTCTTTTTGACTAGGTTCAAAAATGTAATCTGCATTGTCTTTAGAGTGCTCATCAATTTTTACTTTTTCTACTGGTAAGAACTGAACTGCTTGTGGTAATTGTA
>JBBKVK010000011.1:0-24895 GCA_037968395.1 Saprospiraceae bacterium
CTTAGTGGGCCACCTCAATATTACGAATTAAAAAATAAAAACTTTGCAGGGATGCAAAGCCTGCCCTCATCTGATGGAGATCAAGTTTTAAGTGCTACAGGAGCATTTAGCAAGATAGATAATATTGAAGATTATGAATGGACGGCCTATATTAGAAGATTTGGGGAAGGTGCAGATCCTGCTGAAGCAGTAGAGACTCTAAAGGATTTGTGGAAACTAAGGTTTGAGGCACAAAAAGTTGAAGTTTTTCAAATAATGTCAACTGAATTAAGAGCTAGCATCTTAGGAAATGGAAATGCTAATAGATTTGATTTGTTTGAACAAGCAATAGACGATTTAGATAGTAAATTATACAAATTTATAAAAGCAGAATAAGGTGAATCTCATAAACAAAATTGCAAATGTTTCTAAGTACTTATTGAATAAAAATAAGTTATACCATCAAAAGGGGAAACAAATATTTATTGATGATAATTCTATAATGAATTTGGCTAGTGATTTTTTTGGAGAATTTTATGTAAATAATGGTGAATTAATAATGCAAAGCAATTTTGGGGAGTTTGAATATAAAAATCACAAATACAAAGGATATTATAATTATTTAAATACACAAGAGGTCTCTTTTTTAGATACTGAAACTAATGAAATATATCAATTAGAAGCTAATAATGAAAAAAATCGAGTTGGTATTAATAAACCTTATCACAAATTCAACGGTAAATGTATTGTAAACGATAATAAAAATATTTACACCTACTCTTTTCCCAATGTAAATCTCATCTGGCAATTCGACTTATCTATGCTTGGAGAATACAAACCTCTTCGTAAAGATTCATTTCAAAAATATGAAGTCATCAAGTTTTTAGGAGTGTGGCATGATGAGCTGCTAGTAATATGCTCCAATGGATTGATTTTATGCCTAGACATCAATAATGGGCAGGAAACACGAAGGTTTCACAAATGCCCTCCATACGTATTAGGAAGCAAAACATACGACCATTTTGACTATGCCAATTCATTCGTTTATGATGATAAGAAGGAGATACTCTTTGCCCTCCAAACTTTTTTTTACATGGAAGTAAACTTACAAACTGGAGACATTAACATTACTGATTTAAAAGAAGATATGGCAAAAAATCAGATTTCATTGTATAGAAGAAGTAGCGGGTATGCATGGGATGATACACATATTTATACCATTGGTGAGGTGGCAAATCATGAAAGTGGGATGGCCTTAGAAGACCGATGCCTCTTAGCTTACAATCGCTCATCACAAAATATTGATTGGCGATACATTTTTGAGAATGACAGTATAAATACAGACATTCCACAATTATCTGGAGATAAATTGTATCAGCTTTCTGCAAATAACACTCTTCACATCTTCCAAAAAGAAGACCAAACTATAAATTAAATTAAATAAAACAGAACCTAAATATATATAATAGGCAACCACACCAACCCCAATAAAAACAAAAAAATTAAACAAAAATAACTATGAAAAAGATATTTTTATTACCCATACTATGCCTCTATGGCTTATTACTAAGTGCTAATCCTTGTGCTTTGATGCAAGATGATGTGGAGGGATTTATCACTCATGAATGCGAAGGAGATGATGGGGCCATTGATGTAACCGTTTATGGAGGGGAAGGAATGCTTGAATACTATTGGTATACCTTGGAGAATGGAGAATTTGTTTTTATTGATAATGGAGAGGCAGAAGATATACAAGGATTATCACAAGGAACGTATAGATTAGTTGTGATTGATGAGATATGTTCTAAAGCAATTCTGGATTTTGAGGTAAAGAATATTGAATTATTGATAAATACCTTAGTAACTAAAAGTTGCTCTCCTATTGGTGGCTCAATAGAAGTCAATGTATTAAATGGAAGTGGTGAGTATCGAATGGAATTGAGAGATGACCAAGGAGGAAAACATGGTTCTATCGTTTATATAAAAGATCCGTCTTATGGAGATGAAAATTTTGATAACTTGTCTACTGGATCGTACACTCTGACAGTGAGTGATAAGGTATGTGGCAGTGTGTCAAGGAGTATTCAAATATTAAGCAACCCTATTATTATTGAAGTTGTAAGAGTTACTGGGACTTGTACTGGTCTCGATGGTGCCATTGATATTAGTGTTTCAGGTGGTGTAGAGCCTTATGTATATGATTGGAGCGATGGGAGTACAGGAGAAGATCTTTTAGATGTAAGCCAAGGGAGTTTTAGTGTTACTGTCACAGATGTTAATGGTTGTACTAACACAGCTACAGATATTGTGGGACTTTTTAACACTTTTCAGATTATTAGAAATGAGGGTTTCAATAATAATAAAGATGCTTGCAATGGTAGCAATGGAAAAATTCATATTACAGTAACTGACCCACTCGGACTAGGTAATGGATTAAATAATAGTGATTACCCTCCTGCACTTAGATTATGGAGCAATGGTCAAAACAACAATAACACCCTCAATAAAGTACTCAATAACACCGTTGTTTCTGGGCTAGCAGACCTATATGCAGTTACGATAACCGATATATTTGGTTGTTCAAATTCTGCTATTTTTGAGATTGAAGATGGTTCTTTTGAAGTCTTTGAGGTTTCAAGAATGAATAGCACCAGTTGTGCTGATCCAAATGGAGAAATTATAATAGAAACATCTAAGCCTGGAATTTATGAATATGTGTGGAGTAATGGGTCAACAAGTAAAGATTTGATAAATGCCTCTCCAGGTAATTACGTTGTTACTGTTACTAGTGCGGTTGAGAATGGAATTAGAGGTTGTGAAGTTGCGCATACTTTTGAATTATTGGAGGGTACCTGTTGTGTTAATGAATTTTTAGAAGAAATTGTAATTATAAATGGTAAACAGGGAGAAAACATTCCTAGTGGAGGTTCAGGAATTGCAGAAATTTATATATCTGGAGGAAGTGGTGATTTTTCGGTTATTTGTTCTGACCAATTCGGAAATGAAATATCAATGAGTTCTCCCTTTAAATTTTTAAACCTTATTTCTGGACAATATTTTCTTAAAATTGTGGATTTACAATTAGGATGTTTTCTCGATAAGACCTTCCGAATAAAAAATGAAAATTGTGTTAATGATCTTGCTAATTTGTTTTTTACAACAACTAATAAAGATTGTTCTGGAAGTATTGATAAAGATAAATCATGTAACTCAGGATCTAGGATGGTTACCCTATATACTTCACCATTATCAATTGAAAGAAACAATATATTTTACCCAATTACAATTACAATGCCTTCATATGCTACTCATGTAATAAATAATATTGATGATTTACAAAATTTCATCGGATTTAATACATCAATTGCAATGTATTGTGTACCAAAATCTACAACGCCTTATGTTTTGAGTATTTCTGATGGTTGTTATAATGTTAAAGATATAGAAATAAAAACATGTGATGAATGTGGCTATTTCGCATTTGATGATTCAAATAAAGATTTACACAGATATAGATGGTCTAGGGATAATCAAACCGATATTAATGATGATGCGTTTGGTTTAAATATTGACAATCCTTGTAGAAGAAAATTAAGTGGCTGGCACTTGTGGAGGACTAATGATGAAATAAAAATACCAAAAAACAATGCTCCAAGTATGGGGGTGGAATTTAAGGTTACTTGGCCAAACGGTGATGTTACGTTTGTTACAAATAATGGGAAAGGTAAATGTAAATTCGAAGGTGTTTCGAGTTGGAATCCCTCGAATCAAGAGTTTGTTGATGGAGGACCATATCCAGTAATTATTGAACGAACAGACGGTTGTTTATATGAGACTATAAATGTCTATTGGGGACAAACATATAATAATATGTATTTAGAAACAGACCCAAATGGGAGTGTTTCTTGTATGTCAAAATGTTTAGGAGGGTGTAATTCTCAAGCTCTATCTGTTGGTCCTAGTTTTTCCTTTAATATGTGTCCAGCAGATATCCAAAGAGATAAGAAATATGAACCTTTTGACTATATTCCATATGACAAAGAAAGTCCTTGTGATGGAGGGTTATTAAGTGTACTTTACTGGGATTCTGATAGCAAAATTAACAAAACACCATACTTTGAATTTATAGGTTATGGACAAGAAACAGATTATGTGCCTGTTAATTGTTATGCATATAATTGCTTTGATAGTGATTTCGCTGGAGGGTGTATTTTTGATTTTAATCAATTAAACAATTTAGGCTTTGGATTTCCACCGGGCCAGTTCTATGCGCCATGGTGCTTGATTGAAAAAAGTGCCCCAAAAACCATTGAAATAATTCCTGAAATTTCATGCCCTAATTTGACCCTAGAATCTTTTAATTGTAGTGTTATTTTAACAGTTGGAATCCCATTTAATTATTCAGGAAATTCGAAAAAAATTACAATTAATAAAGGGATGCAGGATGAAGCAATTATATACTATGAATTTCAAGGAGAAACTGAAGAGTACTTTACATTTCATACCTCTAAATCTGAATCTGGTGAAAACTTTACAGTAGAGATTGATTGGGACGAAAATTGCGGAACAATATCTAGAAGCATTGAAAATCCAGGGTGTGAAGATGAATTTAATGACCCACCTCCTCCTCAATCAGATGCAACTTGTAAGGACTCAATTATAAATATGATCTATGATCCAACCAGCGAAAATTTCATTCTTTTACATCAAAATGTAGAAAATAATGAAATCGCATTTACTGGATTGAAAGCTAATGGTTTTACAAATAAATCAGCCAAATTATACAATTTCAACATGCCTGAGACTAAAGCAAATAATATTTCTAAAACTTTAAACAACCTATATGTCGTCTCAAATAAAGCTAGTTTATCTGTACTTACTAAAATTGAGAGAGAAGACGATTCAATTAATCACATTGAGTATAACTCTGGAAAAATAAATAAAATTTCAGTATCACCAAATGACAATCTTTATTATTTTGGTAAAGATCAAAACAATAATGCATTTGTAGGTCAAAGATTAAATGATCAATGGGTAAATTTAAATGTGGCTGGTTTCACATCAATTGATCTTAATGCTAATGAGGGCTCCGCTCAAGTTTTACAACATGAAGATGGAAGTAACCTTTATAGGCTTAAAGGGTATTTTGGATCTACGTTAAATGAAGAATGGCAAATTAATATTAATCTTATCGATATTAAATACACAAGAATTTTATCAGGTAATAAAGTACTTATAGTTACAAATAATAATACTGTTTACAGTCTGGTGCCTGGTGATCCTATTCCAATTTCATTCCAAATCAGTGATAGAGACTTTACCGTTGTTGGTATTGATGAAGCAAGAGGTACGAATTTCATTTTATATGGCGAATATGTAAATGCATTGAATATAGATGGACAAACTTACCCGTCAAATGGAGGTAGTGACCTAGCGTTCATTACTCTTTCAAGTGATTTGTCTGTTTTAAATGTAAAAACTCAAGGAGGACCTAATAATGAATCAATCTTAGGGGCTGCCATAGCTGAGAAAGAAAAGATAGCTTATTTTGGCACCTTTGAAGGCTCTACAACACTGGAGGGAATTAGTTTTACCGCAGATGGAGATTGTTATTATGTTACAGGGACTAATTTGCCAGAATGTCCTGATTGTGGGGTGAATTGTGAAGAATGTGAAGATTGTACACTTTGTCCTGAATGCGAATTCTGTAATCCTTGTGAAGATTGTACTGACTGTACTATATGTCCTGATTGTGAACAATGTGAAGAATGTAATACATGTACGGATTGCAGTCTATGTCCACAATGCCCAGACTGTATTGAATACTGCAACACCTGCACGGATTGTACCTTGTGCCCAGACTGCCCAGATTGTGTAACAACTTGTGAGACCTGTACCGATTGTGAAGTTTGTCCTTGGTGCCCAGACTGTCAAGTGGATTGTGCTACATGTAATGATTGTACTTTATGTCCTGATTGTCCTGATTGTGTTTCAACTTGTGAGACCTGCACCGATTGTGCTCTATGTCCATGGTGTCCCGATTGTGAGGTAGATTGTGCTACCTGTACAGATTGTACGCTATGTCCAACTTGTCCAGACTGTGAGCTCATTTGTGTAGAATGTGATGATTGTGACAATTGTCCTTGGTGTCCTCAGTGTGACCCTGCCAACCAATGTATGGATTTTGTTTCCATAGTTACTGATAATACAAATGCTGAAGCAGAATTGACTCTGGATGTACCAGTTAATTCCATAATAAGAGTGTCTTTTTACTTTTTTAATGGTCTTGATTGGGAGTTATGGTCTACTACTGACCACGGTCCCGTAGGTCCTGGTATAGTACAACTACCAGTTTATACAGATGGATTTTTAAATATGGATCTAAAGCTTGTGGTAGAATGCTTGAGTTGTAACAATGACTGTCCACCTACAGAAGTGTTTTTTGATACACATATACAGGTTCGATCTACAGAGTCGAATAAGGATTTTAATATTCATATATACCCTAACCCTTCTACTAAAGGATTTACAGCAGACATATTTGAGGAAGTTGCTACAAATAGTAAAATTGAGGTGTATAATAGCTCTGGAAAATTAATATTCAAAGATAATTTACCATTAGCTATAGGAGGCAATAGATATTTCTTAGCAGATTCGCCTACCTGGCCTTCAGGTCTATATTATGTAATCTATAAATCTAGGAGTAAGACTTTGACTAAGAAACTATTAAAAATAGAATAATACTTTCAGATAAAATAAAGCCGAATTTTAGATTTCTAAAATTCGGCTTTATTTTTTATTGATAGACTCTATCCTGATTGATACTAAATTTATAAAGGTAATAAAGATATTATCCTTATTCCCCTATTTTTTTTGTATAATCCCAACCTCCACTATTCCCCTACAGGAGCCAAATGCACCACCAAGCCTTCTTTTTCGTCCGTCATTTTGATTTGGCAGCCTAACCGAGAGTTTTCCTGAACAAAGAATGCTTGATCAAGCATGTTTTCTTCATCTTCGGATGGTTCTGGGAGGTCATGATCACTTTCTACATAAACGTGACAACTGGCACATAAGGCCATTCCTCCACAAGTACCTTCTACAGGCAGTTCATAAGATTTGCAAACTTCCATGAGGTTCATAGCCATGTCTGTGGGTGCTTGCAATAAGTGAGGTTTATCTTCCCTGTCTATTACGGTAAGAGTGATGATGTTGTCGTTTTCTACAGACATTAATTATAATTCTTTTTTACTTCTAAAATCCATTTACTCCAGCAACCGTCGTGTATTTAAAACTCAACTTTTGATCTGGATATATGTATTTAAATGCCGATTGTACCATTATAGTTCCTTCGTGAAATCCACACAAAATGAGCTTTAATTTACCTTCATAAGTGTTGACATCTCCAATGGCATATACTCCGTCTATATTGGTGCTGTAGTCTTTGGTATCTACTATGATGGCATTGTTTTCTATCTCAAGACCCCAATCGCCTATTGGTCCTAGTTTGGGACTTAGCCCAAATAGTGGGATAAAGTTGTCTATGGGTACTATCTTTTCTCCTTCATTATCCACAATTACTGAGATGCCATCGACTTGACCATTACCGTGTAGCTTTGTAGCTTGAGCATTGGTGATTAAGTTGATTTTGCCTTCTTGTGCCAGTTCCATCACCTTATCTACAGAATCCAATGCTCCTCTAAATGAAGTACGTCTGTGGATAAGAGTCAACTCTGAAGCTATATCTGCTAACAAGATACTCCAATCCAAAGCACTGTCTCCACCTCCGGCAATCAATACTTTTTTACCTCTAAATTTTTCTGGATCCTTAATGATGTAGTCTACCCCTTTGTCTTCGAATTCTACGATGTTAGGAATTGGTGGTTTTCTAGGTTCAAAGGACCCTAATCCGCCAGCTATTGCAACAACAGGAGCAAATAACTCTGTCCCTTTACTTGTGGTGACTTTATACATCTTGTCTCCGACTTTCTCCAATAATTCTGCTCTTTCACCTAAGGTAAATGTTGGTTTAAATGGGGCAATTTGCTCCATCAGTTTATCGACCAACTCACCTGCTAATACGGTTGGATATCCTGGGATATCGTAAATAGGTTTTTTTGGGTAAATCTCTGTCAATTGCCCTCCTGGCTCAGCCAATGAGTCCACCAAGTGACACGTCATTTTTAATAATCCAGCTTCAAATACGGTGAATAATCCTACTGGCCCAGCGCCAATGATCAATATATCTGCGGTTTTCTCCATCTACTTAATTTTGTAATAAGAATGCAAAAGTAATAATTGACATCAATAACAAGGTATGATGTAGAATTGTTTGTCAAATGATGTGGGTCATTTAACGTAAAAAGTTTGGAGTTGAAAGTTTTTGAAAGTTAATAATTATAATGCAATTGCAGTTTTAACAGCTATTGCTTCACTATCACCTTACTACCTTTCGCAGTCTTTATTAGATAACTTCCTTTTGGATAATTTGACAAATCAATCGATTCTTTTTGTTGGTTAACTTTTAGGTCTAGAACCAACTTTCCTGCATTATCTAATACCATAATTTGAGTTCCAAGAGATAAACCTTCTACGTTTATTAAACTACTTGTTGGGTTTGGATATACTTTCCAATCGGAAAGCACTTGATCTTTCACACTAGTTACATCTTGATAAATACCTAATTGATCCAAATTAAAAGTCATGATGCTCCTACCAAAAGTCGCGGCAATTACTTCGTTTTTTTCAAGGTTTAATTCCAAATCAAATACTGGTACTATTGTCATGTTGGATCCCAAATTATCCCAAAATAGTCCTCCATTAATTGAAAAATAAACACCCACATCAGTTGCAATAAAAATAATTTCATCATTATCGCGAAAAGGATAGATGAACACATCGTTAATCGCTACATTGGGCAAATCACCTACGATGCTGTTCCAAGTACTTCCGTAATCTGATGATTTATATATTTTAGGGGTATAATCACCATCTCTATAACCTGAATAGGTCACAAATACATTATTTGCCTTATTTGGTGATGCTTTTATACTAGAAACATACCTATTTGGTAATCCATTTGTTATTTTTTGCCAAGTGGAAGCTTCATCTTTTGATCCCCAAACCAATCCATCACTGGTACCCACATATAATATGTTTTTATCAATGGGTGATTGGTCTATCGTTGTAGCTTGATGAATGAATGCATCCACAGATTCATCAACTATGGTATCGCTGACAGGATTCCAAAAGACAGGCAATCCATTCTTGCTGGAATATACTTGTTGTGTCGCCGTGTACAAAACATTGTCATCATGAGGACTGATGATGTATTGCATGTCCCAATGTCTGCTACCTTCTAGCCCATCATTAGCACTTTGCCAGTTAAAGCCTGCATCGGTACTCGAGCTTATTCTGCCATTTTGAGTCTCAGCAAACCATACATTGGGGTCGTTTTTGTAAAAAGCTGGCTGAAAACCATCGCCGCCTCTGATCCTATTCCATTCATTTATATTATTTTTATTGCCACCGGAGGTGCCATTATCTTGGGCTCCACCGACATAGTATTCAGCGTTGTGCGGATTGTAGCCCACTCTATAAAATTGAGTAGTAGGTATGTTTTCTATATCTTCCCATTGGGCATCACTTACATTGATATTTTGTTTGTAAAGCCCTCCGTCTGTTGCTAAGTAAAAGTAGCCATCATTGTATATCATATCATGTTTATCAGCGTGCACAGAACCAGTGGCTGCAGATTCAAAGCTTATCGAATCACCAATTTCCACTTTCCAAAGATTTACTCCTAAAAGAAAAATTCGATTATCGTTACGAGGATCTACGAATAATTTACCAAAATACCAACCAAAACCTCCTAAAATGGTACCAAACGATTGGTGTTCTATATTTACTTTTTCCCAAAGATCACCACCATTTTCTGTTTTATAGAACCCTTCTGGGTTTTGAGTTGTGGCAGATACAACCATAGCATACAAAAGTTTAGGGTTGTTTGGAGCCATAGCGATCCCAACTCTACTTGTCACTCCATCTGGTAGGCCGTTCTCTAATTTGTCCCAAGTAAGACCGCCATTTTTTGATCTATAGACTCCAGCTTTATCGCTATTGAGACTTGACTCTTTGTTGGTCCTGATTCTACTCCAAGCAGAAGCATATATGGTTGATGGATTGTTAGGATTAATCTCAATACCTGTGACACCAGTTTGGTCATCAATGTTTAATACATTCACCCAAGAGTTGCCGCCATCTGTAGACTTAAAGACACCTCTTTCTTGGTTTCTTTCATAAGGTGGACCCATTGCTCCAACATAAATAGTGTTGCTATTTCCTGGGTCAAATTTGATGGAACTGATAATTCTAGTTTTGTTTAGCCCTATATTGGTCCAAGTATCACCTAGGTCAGTAGTCTTGTACAATCCATTACCGACAAAATAGTACCCTCCGATGTTTGGGTCTCCTGTACCTACTAGTAGCGTGTTAGGATTATCGGGATGAAAAACAATTTTACCAATAGAAGAAGTGATTTCGGCATCAAATACTGGAGCCCAGTTTGCTCCACCATCCTTAGTACGCCATACGCCACCTGCCGAAAATCCAACAAAAATAATATTATCATCAACAGGGCTAACTGCCACGGTATTAATTCTTGCTCCAATATTGCCGGGACCTTGAGTCTCCCATTTTCCTTCAGAACGTTGCCCGCTTTTGATGGCTCTCAGTGCTTCTTGGATGGCTTTTTCTTTTGCTGCAATCTCAGGGCCTTTAAACGGAAATTGCTTGGCCAAATAAAGATCCTCGTAAGGATACATTTTACTCGTTTGGTCGAGGCTTTCATTTTGTAGTACACTCAAATGTTTTGACTGAAAGAATGCATAACAAACTGCTAAGGCTACTACTGCGAATATGGTTTTTTTCATTATTGGTCTTTTTATTATTTTATCACTGCTGACAAATATACAATCCGGATTGGAAATCCTATGATTAATAGCAATTCAATGGTGTTTTTTATTGTTTAGGAGACAGTTAGTATTATATAACAAGAACAATTGATACAAAAAAATATTGGTTCTTAATTATAGAGTATGGTATTTCAATTCATTTTTTAATCCGGAATTGATTTTCTACAGCATAATCCGGGTTTAATACATTGGCATTATAGATTTTAGTGATTACTGTGTTAAAATTAAGTTTTACATGACAAACGATTTATTTTGAATTGTTTTTGCTTTTTACTTTTTGCATTGATCAAAAAAGTAACAAAAAAATCTAGGCTTACTAGATTTCTTAACGAAATTTCTAACTTAAAATCCTAAACAGAAAAAACTCGCTTAAAAGTAAATTGCTTTTCTTGGCACATCGCTTAATGGAACTTATAGCATTTGCTTAACATTGAGTTAGCTCAAACAGTTTTCTGCTCTTAACGGATTATAAGCTAGAAATTACTAAAATCTATAATGCCATTTCTATAATTTCGATAGTTGCAGTTACATTTAATTATAGAAATGTTTTACTCTCGTAATGTTAGGATTTTATACTTATATTTATTACCGGATACCAGTCAATAAATATAAAAAATTACAATATGTTGGCTACTAAGACCTTAAAATCAGCTCGTTTTTGTATAAAATGCTAAAAAAAGCAAATATTTCTACTTTTAGGTGTTTAAAAGTTACCTTTGAATCGCAAAAATATCTTACTTTTGCATCTCTTTTGAAAAATAGCCGTATTTGGCTCAAAATATATAATTATGAAACGGACATATCAACCATCAAGAAGAAAAAGGGTTAACAAGCATGGATTCAGGAATAGAATGAAATCTAAGAATGGAAGAAGAGTCATTGCTGCAAGAAGAGCTAAAGGTAGAAAAAGTCTTACTGTTTCTGATAGCATGAAGCTAAAAGCATAACCGCTTTTTAACTTATAAAGACATAAAATCTGAATGAAGCTATACGTTTCATTCAGATTTTTTTATGTAGATAACACATTATAAAGCCTATGTTTTTTAGAAAAAACATAGGCTTTATGATTTTAGCGATTGTCTAGTATTAATTTTACAATTAGAAATTTCATTTTAAACTCTTACTGATGAAACATACTATTCTTTTAGCTCTTTTAGCTTCTCCATTATTTATTTCAGCAACAGTTTTTAATGTAGGTACTGCTCATACTTACCTTAACCCTAACAGTTTGTACAATGCTGCAGTAGTTGAGACAGGCGATACTATTCTAATTGAAGGCGAAGAATACATAGGTCAAGCAGCTCTTGCCGTTTGGGGTAAAGATGACTTAGTAATCAGAGGTGTCAATGGTACTCCTCATTTAAAAGCAGATGGTAAATACATCTGGGGCAAAGGCATTTGGGTTGCTGCGGGCAATAACATTACTATTGAAAACATTGAATTCTCTGAAGCGGCTGTGCCTGATAAAAATGGAGCAGGCATCAGACTGGATGGAGTAGGGCTGACAGTTAAAAATTGTTTTTTTCACCACAATGAAACAGGAATATTAGCTGGAAGTCCATATGCAGGAGACATCTTTGTAGAGTTTTCTGAATTTGGCTATAATGGCAATGGAGATGGTCAGTCACATAATATTTATATCAACCATGTTGAGAACTTCATCTTTCAATTTAACTATAGTCATCATGCTATCATCGGACATTGTGTAAAATCTAGAGCAAACAACACATATATATTATACAATCAGATATTGGATGATGTAGATGGGCGATCTAGTAGATTAATTGATGTACCTAATGGTGGAAACACTGTGATAATGGGAAATACCATGATGCAAGGGCCAACAGCCGAAAATAAAAATGTGATTGGTTATGGTTTAGAAGGTTTAATCAACACAACCGAGCATAATTTGTATATCATAAATAATACCATCGTCAGTACACGACCAACTTCATGTCTGTTTTTACATATCAAAGAAGGAACTAATACTACTTCAGTTTATAATAATGCATTTGTAGGTAAAGGTGATTTAGTACTAGGAGAAATAAGCAATCAAAGCAACAATTATTTCGAATCGGATATTGGCAAGCTTCATTTTGAAGATCATGCTAGTTTTAATTATCACTTAACCAGTACTTCACAGCTCATTGATGCAGGGATAAATCTAGAGGATATCAATATGATATCTATCAAGCCGATTTATGAATATACTCAGACTCAGCCATTTAAAGAAAGACCTAAAGACAACTTTATCGATATTGGAGCATTTGAGTTTGTAAAGCCTTCAAATACCGAAAGCACTATTGTAGAAACAATTACATTATATCCAAATCCGAATACGGATTTTCTAGAAATTAAAGGATTAAAAGTGGATCAGCTTATAAAGGTGTATGACGTTCATGGTAAACAGGTTTTGGATTTTATTAAAAATGGCAATAGGATAAATACCTCATCATTATCCCCAGGGTTGTACTTCCTCTTTGTAAAAGGGCAAAGAATAGTACCATTTGTAAAGATATAGTTTGTAAAATAAATCGATATTTTTACCAATCTCCTTATCAAGGTCTTCGATATTATGCTAAAAAACGTTACTTTCGCCGTTGAATTTCAGGACTAAAAAATCTAAAAGAAAAATGGCAAAAATTATATACACTAAGACAGATGAGGCTCCATTTTTAGCCACACATTCATTACTCCCAATAATTGAGGCATTCGCTTCGTCGGCAGGTGTAGAAGTAGAAACAAGAGATATTTCTTTAGCAGCAAGAATCATTTCTGCTTTTCCAGAATTTCTAGTAGAAGACCAAAGAGTAAGCGATGACTTGGCAGAGTTGGGCATATTAGCTACAAAGCCAGAAGCAAATATCATAAAGCTACCTAATATTAGTGCATCTGTTCCACAACTTATAGAAGCGATAAAAGAGTTGCAGGCAAAAGGGTATAATCTTCCAGATTTTCCAGAAGACCCACAATCGGAAGCTGAAAAACAAATATTAGGTAGATACAATAAGATAAAAGGTAGTGCTGTAAATCCAGTATTAAGAGAAGGTAATTCAGATAGAAGAGCCCCTAAACCAGTAAAAGCTTATGCAAAGCAGCACCCTCACAGCATGGGAGCTTGGTCGTCGGATTCAAAAACCCATGTAGCAACCATGGGCAAAGGAGATTTTCAAGACAATGAAAAATCTATAACCATAGACAAAGCGACAAAAGTTTCGATCAAACACACAACTTCAAATGGCACCGAAACGGTACTAAAAGGTGATCTTGCATTAATGGATGGTGAAATCATTGATGCAACTGTAATGAGAAAGAAAGAGCTAATTGCTTTTATAGAAGAGCAAATCAAAGATGCGAAATCTAAAGGTGTATTGTTTTCTCTACACATGAAAGCTACTATGATGAAAGTCTCAGATCCTATTATTTTTGGGCACGTAGTAGAAGTTTTCTTTAAAGATCTATTTACCAAACATGCAGCTACATTTAAGCAATTAGGTATTGATGTAACCAATGGATTTGGTGATGTTGTGAGTAAAATACAAGAACTTCCTGCAGATAAAAGAGCAGAGATAGAAGCGGATATTAAGGCTGCTTATGCCAACGGTCCAGATGTAGCAATGGTTAATTCTGATAAGGGCATTACCAATCTACATGTACCAAGTGATGTGATTATTGACGCTTCAATGCCGGCGATGATCCGAACTAGTGGACAGATGTGGAATAAAGTAGGTAATCTGCAAGATACAAAGGCAGTAATTCCAGATAGTAGCTATGCTAGTTTGTATGAAGCCACCATAGAATTTTGTAAGAAAAATGGAGCTTTTGATCCTACAACGATGGGTACTGTTCCCAATGTAGGTTTGATGGCTCAAAAAGCTGAGGAATATGGGTCACATGACAAGACATTTAAAATAGCAACAGATGGTAAAGTTGAAGTCATAAATGCAAATGGAATTGTATTAATGAGCCATACGGTTGCCAAAGGAGATATATGGAGAATGTGTCAAGTAAAAGATTTACCAATTCAAGATTGGATAAAATTAGCTGTTTCTAGAGCTAGAGCTACTGGTATGCCAGCAGTTTTTTGGTTGGATAAAAACAGAGCACATGATGCTGAATTAATAAAAAAAGTGAATAAATACTTGCCTAATCATGATACCAGTGGACTCAACATTCACATAATGTCAGTGTCAGATGCTACTACTTATACTTTAGATAGACTAAAGAAGGGAGAAGACACTATATCTGTAACCGGTAATGTTTTGAGAGATTATTTGACTGATTTATTTCCTATTCTAGAATTGGGAACAAGTGCCAAGATGCTTTCTATTGTACCATTGATGAATGGCGGGGGACTATTTGAAACAGGAGCTGGAGGATCTGCACCAAAACATGTAGAGCAGTTTACTGAAGAAAACCACTTGAGATGGGATTCATTAGGAGAGTTTTTAGCATTGGCAGTATCTCTTGAACATATCGGTACTAATTACAACAATCCACAAGCCAATATTCTGGCAGAAGCGTTGGATAAAGCAACTTCAGAATTTCTTCAAGAAAATAAATCTCCTTCAAGAAAAGTGAGAGAGTTAGACAATAGAGGAAGTCACTACTATCTAGCAATGTATTGGGCACAAGCACTAGCAGATCAAAAAGGCAATGCAACTTTAAGTGCAAAATTTGCTCCTATAGCAAAGGCATTGGCAGATAATGAAGCTAAAATTGTAAAAGAAATGAATGATGTACAAGGTAAGCCAGTAGACATTGGTGGATATTATGCTCCAGATAGCAATAAGACATTTTATGCAATGAGACCAAGTGACACTTTCAATGATATCATAGGGTCGATATAGATTTAGAAATAATTAAAATACAAAAGCCAATTCTGCTAAAGGGTTGGCTTTTTTATTTTTTAGTCATGATGCAGCCCCACATGAAGTTGTCCGCCTCAATATATTTGTTACGAACATCTAACCATTACTTCTAAAAGTAGAATCATTTTATTAAGTTTGATGAATAAAGTAGATTAAATCACCCCTATAACTATACTCATGCAAATAAGATTATTTTTATCATTAGTATTAATGGCAATATCTTGCTTGTTACAAGCACAAATATCTATCAACGAATATTCAGTATCTAACCTTGAGGGTTTTATTGATAGTTATGATAAAGCTGAAGACTGGGTTGAATTATACAATAGTTCTACTTCGGTAGTAGATATTAGTGGTTGGTATCTTTCTGATAAGGTAAGTAAACCAACAAAATGGTCATTCCCTTCTGGTACGGTTATCGAAGCAAATGGTTATATAATCATATATTGTTCTGGGAGAGACTCTAATGCTAATGAGGAGTTCCATACAAACTTTAAACTAAAGCAAACAAAAGGAAATGATCATATTGTTTTGTCAAATATTAATGGTGATGTTATTGAGTCAATACCGCTGCAACTTACTTTATTAGAGCATTCTAGAGCAAAAGACAAAGATGGGGAAGGAGAATTTTTAGTATGTAAAAGTCCGACTTTTGGTAAGAGTAATGATAATGTTACTAAATATATAAGTTACACCAATAGTCCTTCGATGGATCTGGAAGCTGGATTTTATTCTGGTAAACAGACAATTAATTTAGTTAACAATGAACCGAACTCAAGGATCCGGTATACGTTAGATGGGCGAAACCCTTCGCTTGCTTCACCTGAATATATTTTTCCAATTGAGATCACTTCTACGACAGTCGTTAAGGCGAGTTCTTTTAGTAGTAAATCAAATATATTACCAGGCAAAATAGAGTTTAATACTTACTTTATTGATGAAGATTTTTCTGTTGCTGTATTCTCTGTTGCGGCAGATAAAGTTCAAGATTTAGCTAATGGGGAAGGGGGTTTAATACCAATCGGGTCTCTTGAATATTTTAATTTAGAAAAAGAGAGAGTGGCCACCTCTTTTGGATCGCTCAACAGACACGGTCAAGACTCTTGGGCATTACCACATAGAAGCCTAGATTGGATATCAAGAGACGAAATGGGTTATTCTTCTGCGGTCCAAGCACCACTTTTTAGTTATTCTGAAAGAGATGAATATCAAAAATTTATGTTTAGAAACTCTGGTGATGACAATTATCCTGCTATAGATGATATGGACCATGAGGGCAGTGCCCATGTAAGAGATGAGTATGTACAACACCTATCGTTAAAAGGAGGAATGAAGCTAGATTTGAGAGCAAATGAGAGAGTGGTTTTGTTTTTAAATGGGCAATATTGGGGTCTTTATGGTATGAGAGAACGACCGGTGGATCATGATTACACCGAAGAATATTATGGTCAAGATAAATATCATTTGCAATATTTGTCTACATGGGGTGACACAGAAATTGAATACGGTGGTGATCAAGCTAAGATGGATTGGGAAGAAATTAGAGATTTCGTTTTAGAAAATGATACAAATGATGCAAACAATTATGCAAAAATAACAAAGAATATTAACGTATTAAGTTTGATAGATTACATGCTAGTAAATCTAAATGTGGTAGCTCAAGACTGGCTTAATTATAATACTGGTTGGTGGAGAGGTATTGACCCAAAAGGGGATCATAAAAAGTGGGGTTATATATTATGGGACCTCGATGCCACATTTGGGTATTATATCAACTATACAAATATACCTAATACTGGTCCCGATGCAGACCCATGTGATTTGGAAGCTATTGGAGTCTATATGGATGAATTTTTTGGAGATGGTGATACTTTATTAATAAACCCAAATCCAGAATTGTGTAATTCTATTATTAATGGTTCGTCTCCTTATCCTGAGACTGATTCAATATTTCAATTAGTTGTTTCAATCGACTCTGATTGTTGTGACGATTGGGATGGCCAATGTGGGTTTATATATGGAGCATTGGAAGATGGCAACTATACTATTGATGACTTCTTTAGGCCATCTGATGTAGGGCAACATGAAAAAATATTTTTAAAACTATTAGCAGAAAGTAGTGTATTTAAAAAGCTCTATTACTCGAGGTATGCTGATCTCATGAACACAGTCTATACTTGTGAAAACATGCTCAGTACACTTGACAGCATGATTGCAGTGATAGAGCCTGAGATGCCAAGGCAAATACAAAGATGGGGTGGTACAATGGCGGAGTGGAAGGCGAATGTTGCAAAACTTAGAAAATTTGTAACTGATCGATGCACAATGATTGATGATGGTGCGATTGAGTGTTATGATGAGTTAAGTGGTCCGTATAATATTACACTATTAACAGAGCCAAATGGAATTGGAGGAATTGATTTTAACACATTAGAGCTACAAAACTTCCCATGGAATGGAGACTATTTTGGCGGAATGACCAATACTATTAAAGCCAAAACATTTACAGAATATGAGACATTATATAGTTTTAGCCATTGGGAGTCAAAATCTGGCAATAGTATATCTCCAACTATAACTGATGATCTTGCAGAGTATTCTGTCGTAGAGCCAGATACATTGATTGCAGTATTTAAAAGCTTAACAGATGTAAATGATCTTAACCAATCATTTATAGCAAGAGTTTACCCAAATCCTACTTATAATCATTTGACATTGGAGTATACTTTAGAAGAAGCTGTCAATGTTAACGTAAGCATGTATTCTGCTATGGGTCAGAAGGTTATGTCTTTATCTAATATTGAAGGTGAACAGCCTACAGGACATCACAAAGTAAATATAAACTTGGACAAGACAATAATCACAGCTGGATTTTATTTTGTGGTTTTGCAAGCAGGTGATATCACTAAGAGCTTTAAGATAAGCGTGGTTGACTAAATGCTAATTGATTAAATCTTTCATTTTAGTTGACAGAAGGACTGTTGGTACCCTTGTTCTTTAGTATAGACAACACTCTTTAATACCCTTGAATGGAAACCAGGCAATAAGAAACAGAACAACTCTTTAGGTTTCCCAATTTTTTAGGATTACACAAGCAAATGAACACCTGAGGTTTTGGTTTACAAGTGAGAGTTCTCTTTAAACAGTTTTAATGTCGGGTTAAGAAAAGACTTTTAGAATTGAAGTTTAGTTTTTAGCTAAACTTCTAAGCAATTCATTGTAGTCAGGTAAGTTGTAATACATTGTACCATTTACAATAAATACTGGTGTTTGAACTGACTTACCAGTGAATCCATCTTCGGACAATTTTTGCCACATGAGTGATGCATCATTAGGGTTTTTTGATATATTCATACCTGTGTATGCAACATTGTGTTCTTTTAAGAACTTTTCAACAGACTTACATCTTCCACACCCATTCTTGCTAAATACTATGATACCTGTAGAAACATCTGTATTTGATACTTCACTGGCAATTTCTTTATTTTTTTTGCCGCCACCTGCTGGATGTGAAGGTGAAAATTTCAAACTGACACTATAATTGGCTAGTTCTCCTTTCTTCGAGATAAGCGTTGTCATGTACATTTTTTCACCACCTTGGATAGTCTCAAATATTGGGCAGACTCTTGTATGCTTAAATCCAGTTGAATTAATATTAAGTTCAACATTATAAGCTTCAGCAGACGTGTTTTCAGCATATATCTTTATTATATTTTCATTGCGCTCAGAGCTGATTTTAATGATTTCTGATTGTCCAAACATCATTGATGATGAAACAAATAAGAGCAAAAGAAAGGATATATTTTTCATTGAATATTTTTCTTAAATTAATATTACTTGTTGAAGTGTCTTAACTGTGCTTGTATTTTAATATACGAGATGTTTTAATACACTTCTATATTATAACGAAATTAATTGAGTTTAGTCACACCATATTATATTAATCATCTGTTAAATATGCAACAACCATACCATATTAAATAAATTCATAATATGTTTTGAACTTTAGGTCTAAACTTACCTACTTTCCAATAGCCAATACTTTAATCTTTGGCCATAATTTCCATATTCCGACTCCTCCAATGCATGAAATAGTCATTGCAATCATAAAGCTTGTGTATTGCCCATATAGTAAATACCCAGTACCAAAGAGCAATCCATAAACTAACAATAATGAAAACATCAATGCAAGGATACCCTGAGGCACTTTCCAGTCAGAAGGCTTTATATCTAACTCGACATTTCTTTTCTTTTTAAAATATTCCCAGCCCGGTCCACCAGGTTTGGTTTGATTATAAAAATTTATCAACGTTTTATCAGCTTCTGGTGGGGTTAAATAGGTTACAATAATCCAAGCTACGGTAGTAATTAATACTATAAGAGGAAATTTTGACCATATAGGGAAAACATCACCAAATAATGCTGAGTCTATACTTTTCATATTAAAAATAATAGATACAACACCAGATACTATCATAGCAGAGATCTCGCTCCATGCATTGATTCTCCACCAAAACCATCTAAGGATAAATATCAATCCAGTCCCTGCTCCAAAGGAAATAATGAAATTAAACAGTTGTTGTGCATCCGTAAATAACATAGCAATACCAGCGCTTAATATCATTAGTCCTACTGTAGAAAGTCTTGCCACATTGATTAGTTCTTTTTGACTAGCTTCTGGGTTGACAGTTTTTTGATAGAAGTCATTAACAATGTATGAGGCTCCCCAATTTAAGTGAGTAGATATTGTGGACATATAGGCAGCTATTAGTGATGCCATGACAAGCCCTAAAAGCCCTGAAGGTAATAATGTAAGCATTGCTGGATATCCAAGATCTTCACCTAATTTGCCTTCTGTGACATTAGGGAATGCTGTTTTAATACTTTCTAAATCTGGGAAGATGATCAAGGACGCTAAAGCCACCAATATCCATGGCCACGGCCTTAAAGCATAATGCAATATGTTGAAAAGAAATGTTGCACCAATAGCATTGTTTTCATCTTTTGCAGCTAACATTCTTTGTGCAATATAACCACCGCCACCTGGCTCTGCTCCAGGATACCAACTACTCCACCATTGTACTGAAAGCGGGATGATAAGTAAGGTGATCAAAGCATTAGTGTCATTAAAATCTGGTAGAATTGATATTTTACCTGCAACATTAGGGTGATTAACTAAGCCAGAAAGACCTCCGACTTCAGGAAGATTTACACAAAAGTATGCGGCACCTATTGCGCCTGCCATAGCTGTAAAAAATAGTATAAAATCGGTATAAACAACACCTTTAAATCCTCCAAGGGCACTAAATATTACAGTTATTACTGAGGCAATTCCAATTGTTTCTATAGCACTAAGCCCTAGCATTACCTGACCAATTTTTATAGCTGCTAAAGTGACTCCAGCCATGGCTAATACATTAAATATTATACCTAGATAAATTGCTCTGAATGATCTCAAAAACCTAGCAGGAGCCCCACCATACCTTAATTCATAAAACTCAAGATCTGTACTTACATTACTTTTTCTCCACAATCTAGCATAAACAAATACTGTCAACATACCAGTAAGTAAGAATGCCCACCATTGCCAATTAGACGATACGCCTCCTGTTCTAACAAAGTTGGTTACTACATTTGGAGTGTCTGTACTAAATGTAGTTGCCACCATAGACATCCCAAGTAACCACCAAGGCATACTTCTATTTGATAAAAAATAGTTTTCTGTGTCTTTTCCTGACTCTCTAGAGACCCAAAGTCCCACAAATAAGGTAAGCCCTAGTAATGAGAATATGATAATCCAATCAATAGTAGATATGATCATGTATAAATTGTTTGATATAAATTGAATGAGGATTATTCATTCATTACGACCAATCTCTCAAAATGTGTACCTCCGTAATAATCTGCGATGGTAAGATAATATACCCCACGAGATAGGCTTTCGGTGTTGATTCTATTGGTTCCTTTTTGAATCTTTTGTTCATGTAATACTTTACCTGAACTATCCATCAACTTAAGTTTTGCACTTAGTTGGATATCGTTTTTAGAATACCATTCGAGAATTACTTCTTTATGATTTAATATTGGATTGGGATAAATGTCGAATATAAATGTTTTGGCATTGATTGATATGTATTCGATAGGGGAGTATTCATGTCGTCCATCAAAATCCATAATTTTTATTCGATAATAATAATTACCATAACTAACAGAAACATTTTCGTAAGAATAAGAATTAGTAGCTGCTCCTCTGGCTTGGACATCTGCTATTGCCTCAAAATTATGGCCAGAGTTACTTCGTTCAATGACAAATTTTTCTACCCCTAACTCTGAACTTGTTTCCCATAAAAGCAATGGATGTGCATTTTTAACAAAAAGATCAAAAGATACCAATTCTAGTGGTAAAGATTGAGAGCTAATAGGAGCTCCTGCAGAGATCCAATCATTTATTAGAATAATTTCTTCTTCTTTGAGTTTCTTATGGCTTTGAGGGTCGCTAATATTACAATCATTTGCTTGTTGAATAACACTAAAGAATGTGCTGTTTTCTGGACGATATAAAGTAACCACCAAGTCATCTTTACATGTAATATTAGAACCGATACTTGAATCAAACTTATCATCTAAATACCATCCTCCTTCTTGATTAGATAGATTATGACAATTGAAACAACCGTTATCTTTTGAAATATCTATAATATCATTCAGAAGAGGAATGCAATTTTTTGGTGCCCCAATATTTATCCAAGACTCTATGGCTTTAATGTCTGGTGTCGACATAAGATGTAATGGTGCCAAATCATCATTACTGCAATCCTTAGCTGTTTTGATAGTGCTAATAATAGTGCTTGCCCCTGCATTACCTCTAACAATTATAGATTGATTACAATTGTTTTTTTCAAATAGGGAAAAATATTCTTGATAATTCCAAGATGTAGATTGTCCAGATTTATGACAGCTATTACACCCACTTTTATCTAAAATTTTAGATATATCTTCAAAAGAATAGTGAAGTAATAAGCCGTTGTCACAAGATTGGGTATTCCCAATTTGTAAGGTTAACAAAAAGCATAATAATATGGAGTATATAGTTTTCAATAAATAGTATTCTGCTTATAAAGTATAAAGTTAGCGAAAATAACTAATTATTTCAACAGTCAAGTAGGTGATGTAAGAAATTGGGCAATAATTATAGAAATATCTGTGAGTATTACGTTATCTAAGGTATAATTAGTCCATAATAAATTACCTTTGTGTCAATAAAATATGAGTTATGATAAAGTATCTTTTGATTTTGGCAGTAATTGGATACGTGTTTAGGAGGATTTTGTTTACACCAATACCTGGCAGTTCCCGAGCTGAAAGAATGGAAAACGATAAAACGAGTACTAAAGAATTTACAGATTATGAAGAGATTGATGACTAAATACCAACAATCTCTTCAATCACTATCAGTCTTAGAACTTTAACCTCCTATTAAATCAGCATAAGCATCATCTAATAATTTCCTTGTGGTAGAAAATTGAGGAGTTTGACCATATACTCTTAAAACGGGTTCTGTTCCACTAGCTCTTAACATTAACCATTCATCATGATCAAAAAAGAATTTGAAGCCATCAATAGTCTCAGTGCTTCTTACCAATCTGCCTCCAATTGATTTAATTTTTCCGTCTTTCGCATCTTGCATTATTTTGAGTTTCAGGTCATTGTTGACATGGTGATCATCTCTTTCAAAATTAAATGAGCCTACTTTTTTATATACCTCTTGGATAAGTTCTTTGACAGATTTACCAGTTTTAGCCATAAACTCCATGATCATAAGGCCTATCCAAACGCCATCTCTTTCTGGAATGTGTCCTTTTACTGCAAGACCACCAGATTCTTCTCCCCCTACAATTACATCTTCTTTTATCATGATTTCGGCTATGTACTTAAATCCAATTTTGGTACACTCACTCTCTAAACCATAAGCATCTGCTAATTTTTTCATTTTCTCAGTTACTGAGAATGTATATAATACTTTACCAGTCTGTTTTTTATATTCAAACATATAGTAAAGTAGTAATAATAGCATGTGATGTGAGTCCACAAATTTGCCATCTTCGTCAAACATACCAATCCTATCAGCATCACCATCATTGGCAATTCCAAGGGTTATTTTTGGGTCTTTTCGTATGACTTCTTGGAGTTCTACTAAATTTCTTTCAATTGGCTCGGGAGCTTGTCCTAAAAAAGAAGGATTATAATCACAATGCAATAAAGTGTATTCTGGAAATAGTTTTTTCATCACATTTTGACCAGCACCAAACATGGCATCATAAGCGACTTTTATACCGCTCTTTTTAATCATATTTAAGTCAAAATTGGAGTTAATGTGGTCGATATACATTGCTTCCATATCTAGATATTCGAGAAGGTCTTTTCCCTTAAGGTCTTCTATTGTTGGCAAAGCTAACATTGCTGTTGTTGGGATCATTCCCTCTACATCTTCTATATCTGAAGGGATAGTTGGTCCTCCATAAGCAGATTTAAGTTTATATCCATTATAGGATGGTGGATTATGTGAGGCTGTGATGACTACACCCATATCGCTTTTTGTTTTTACTACTGCTAACGATACCATAGGCGTAGAAACGAAATCTGGAGAAAGTAAGACTTTAATACCAAAATTACCCATAACGGTTGCAGTAAGCTCAGCAAACATCTGTCCCGCAAACCTACAATCATATCCAATAACAACCTTTTTCATGCCTTTTTTAAGCATCCATCTAGCAGTAGCTTCTGAAACCCTACTCACATTTTCTGTTGTATAATCTTTGGCTATAATAGCTCTCCATCCGTCAGTACCAAATTTTATATTTGTCATATATTAATTAATTATTTTCATTAAATTATAAAGAGGTTATTTAAAATCTTAAGTTAAAATGAGTTGTATGTGCTTGGTTTTCATATCGATGCGATAATTACAGAACATAGCCATGCTACTTGATAAAATTATTGCGAACAAATACTAATCAACCTCTCTGACCAACAGGTAGATAACAAGCAAATAAATTAACAATATGTTTTTAA
>JBBKVK010000012.1:0-5170 GCA_037968395.1 Saprospiraceae bacterium
GCATTTGATAAGCTATACTCGACGGTACCTCCAACTGTAGCTACTTCGTTATTCTTAAAAATAAATTGTGAGCCTTCAAATGTAAGTTGCCTGAGAGCCTCCACCGAGATATAATCGATATAGCCCTGTGATGATGGATTACCGCCATTGTTATATGTGACATTAAAAGTTACCTGAGGTGATCCCAAGGTTTGTGAACCTTGATATACTCCTCCATAGGCGTAAGGTGATCCATCAACAGGAGGAAAGTTAAAATTTGCAATCTGGTTACCATTTAATTTAACTTGCATCGATGTTGCAGAAGCAGACACTCCAGCTGCATATACTTTTACGGCTGCTGGCTCTGATGTCACTAAATTGGGAAATTCAAAAGTAAAATCTTGTTCATTTTCTATATTAAATCGATCCCCAAACCAGCGTCTTCCAACTCTTACAAGATTAAATTCATCAATCTCATGAAATTGGTAATCATGAAAGGTATCAATATTTAAAGTAGGTGCTTCCGTAGGTTGTGCCATTGTCTGGATCCGCTTACCATTACCACTACTTATGTTTATATAATAATAGCTTATATCAGTATATGGGTTGATATTGGTGTTGATAAGAGGTTTATCAATATCTCCCATAGGTCCTTCACCGTAAAACAAAATATAATCTTGATCATTAAAAACACCATCTTCTTCCCCAACAAACCGTATAGCATTCTCTGCGAGATCTATAGGATAATCCGCAGAATTTTCAAATGGAAGCATGGCACCTCCATTACCATACACTTTAATAGTTCGTGGATTAACATTAGTATTGACTCCTAATTGGTTTAAAAAGTCTTTTGTAAGCTTAAATACTCCTGATTTATCGATATAGAAGCGATACCAACTTCCAGTATTCAATACAGAATTGAATATAGCTTGATTTTGACGTACGTTAGCACTTCTATTTGAAGATTCAGTATAATTTATCGTGAAGCTTGTAATCTTTTTATAAACTCCATTATCATTGATTATTGGTGAAATCTCAAAATATGTGTATTGTTGACTTCGTGCTTGCGAATTACGCAATTTAAACTTGGGAGCATTAGGAATGGTATTTAATGGAAGCGTTTTAAGTTCAGATTTTGAAATCGTTGCATAATTAATAGCACTGATAGACACCGAATTTTCATTAACCACCATATTGGAAGTCCACTCTGAAAAATAGGTCAGCCCTTTAGTATAATCAAAACTAAAATGTGCTTTATCAAAAGTAGGTACTTCTATACTTGAACTACTGGTTTTGAGAATTTGGGTTCCATCCCATTTAATTTGAAATCGTTTTTGTTGGGAAAAAGCTATTGTTTGACTTAAAGCAAAAAGGAAAAGTATGTATTTTTTCATCAACTCTTATTCATATTTTGATAACATTCATATAAATTCTAAATGGTACCTGTAATAGTCGTATTACATATGGTAATACTAACGTTTACAACTTTGGGTTATTATAAACACCTTATTTTTTGTTCAAAATTACAACAATAAAAGAAAAATTGCTGCGTTATTGAAAAACAAAATGTACTGATAAACTGACTAAAAATCCGTTGTCCTGTGCAAAAAAAAGGATGAAATGCAACTTTTTTTGCAATCTATTTGTAAAAAATGTTGGAAATAATGCTTTAATTACTATATTGCGTCTCTAAAATTTAATTAGCTTACTTAAACGTATGGATATGAAAAAAGTTTTAAACCTAAAGGTATTAGTGGCCCTAACACTATCTTTAGCATTTTTTAGCTGTAAAAGATCTTCATCTTCGAGTGAATCCAGAGCAACTGGTTGGAACATAAACGACAAGAATGGAGGTTTTCAATACAATACTAAATTCGAAGAGCAGGAAACTTCTCCTGGATTAGTATTTGTTGAAGGAGGAACTTTTACAATGGGTAAAGTACAGGATGACCCAATGCATGATTGGAACAATACACCAAATCAGCAACACGTTCAATCCTTTTATATGGATGAAACAGAGGTAACTAACAAAATGTATCTTGAATATTTAGATTACATCAAAAGAGTTTATCCACCAGACGATCCAAATTACAAACTTATTTATCATGGTGCTTTACCAGACACACTTGTTTGGAGAAACCGCCTTGGTTATAGTGAAATGATGACTGAAAATTACTTACGCCATCCTGGATATGGAGAATATCCTGTTGTTGGTGTTAGCTGGATCCAAGCTGTAGAATTTGCAAATTGGAGAACGGATAGGGTTAATGAGCTCTATTTAGAAGATGCTGGCTATTTGGTTAAAAATGGTCGATATGAAGCAACAGCTGATGCTAATTTTAATACGGATACTTATATCAATTCCCCAACATTAACTTATGGTGGAAATGATAGCATAATAAAACCAGATAAAACGCGAAGAAAACCACAAGTCACTGCCGTTGGAGATACGATTAACGTATTTGCCAAGAGAGAATCTGGGATAATTACACCAGAGTATCGTCTTCCTTCTGAAGTAGAGTGGGAATATGCTGCACTCGGTTTAAGTGAATTAAGAAGCTATAACGCCATTAGAGGACGCAAAAAATATCCTTGGAGTGGTGCTTATACGAGGTCAGGCGCTAGAAAATCTAGAGGCGATCAATTGGCTAACTTTAAGCAAGGAAAAGGTGATTATGGCGGACTTGCTGGCTGGTCAGATGATGGTGCCGATATTACCAATGCTGTAAAATCTTATGAGCCAAATGATTTTGGGTTGTATGACATGGCTGGTAATGTAGCCGAATGGGTTGCCGATGTTTATAGACCAATTGTCGATGACGAGTTTAGTGACTTCAATTACTATAGAGGTAATGTGTATACTAAAAACTCCATCAATGAAGACGGAACCGTAAAAGTGGTAACTTCTGCAGATATTGTATATGATACCTTAAGTAATGGGAAAATTATTCCTAGAAATTTACCAGGTGAAATTCTTCAAGTACCTGTTGATGAAAATGAAACCTATTTAAGGACCAATTTTAGCGAAAGTGATAACAGAAACTTTAGAGATGGTGACAGAAGATCATCGAGATTATATAGAGATAATTTTGATGAAGATAGTGACGTAAAAGGTGCCGAAACTAGTAAGATGTACAATTCTCCAAAAAATGTTGTTGAAGCCGATTCTACAGGGGAATTGATTAGAGAATACGATAAGTCAAACGACCGTACATCCTTAATTAATGATAATGTAAGGGTTTACAAAGGTGGATCTTGGAAAGATCGTGCTTATTGGATTGATCCAGCTCAGCGTCGATATTTCCCGCAAGATATGGCGACAGATTATATTGGGTTTAGATGTGCGATGTCTAGAGTAGGATCTAAATCTAAAGGAGCCAACAAAACAAGGAATTAAATCATATTTCTTTAATAAATAATAAAAGTCCTAACAGTAGTGTTAGGACTTTTTTATTACATTTAGTTCATGAATTTAGAACAACTGCACAGTTTATTCCTAAAGTGTAAATCTGTATCAACAGACACTAGAAGTATCAGTCATAATACAATGTTTTTTGCTCTTAAAGGCGATAACTTTAATGGTAACCAATTTGCTGAACTAGCGCTTACAAAAGGAGCTAGCTATAGTATTGTCGATGAGAAGGAATATGCGAAAAATGACAACTACATTTTTGTAGATGATGTTCTCGAAACCCTCCAGAGGCTCGCAACATATCATAGAAATTATTCTAATATTCCTGTCATCGCCTTAACTGGAAGCAACGGCAAAACAACTACCAAAGAACTCATTAACGAAGTTCTATCCAAAAAATATAAAACTATTGCCACCAAAGGCAATCTTAATAATCATATTGGTGTCCCATTAACCCTTTTAAGAATAATAGAAGAAACGGAATTAGCCATTGTTGAAATGGGTGCCAATCACCCCAAAGAAATAGAGTTCTTATGCTCCATAGCATTACCTAATTATGGACTAATCACAAATTTTGGCAAAGCACATTTGGAAGGTTTTGGCAGTATCGAAGGTGTCATCAAAGCAAAATCAGAATTGTACGATCATTTAAAGGACGGAAAGAAATTAATTTTCGTCAATGAAGATGACTCCATTCAAAATAAACAAACGAAAGATTATCCAAACACTTTTAAATTTGGTACTTCTGCCTCTGCTTATATCAGTCTTGAATTGATAGAATCGCAGCCCTTCTTAGTACTGAAATATAATGACCATGAATTAAAGACACATCTTACAGGTATTTATAATTACAATAATATAGCAGCAGCAATTGCAATAGGTACCTATTTTGAAGTAGATCCTAATAATATTATATCGGCTATTGAAAATTATGTACCAACAAATAATCGCTCTCAAATCATAGAGAAAGGTTCAAACAGCATCATCATGGATGCTTATAACGCCAATCCTACGAGTATGAAAGCAGCATTGGAGAATTTGAAACAGATTAGAAATGAGCATAAAATTCTATTTTTAGGAGACATGTTCGAGCTAGGGTCAACTGCTGATGCCGAGCACCAAAATATTGTTGACTATCTCGAAAGCAATGATTTTAGTGACGTGAATTTAGTAGGTAAGAATTTTTATAAGACAAAAGTCAAAAATGCGAAAATACAGAAATACGAAACTTTTGAAGCTTTAAAAGAAAACCTTCAAGGTCGCTCAATAAAAGATAGCTTTTTGTTAATTAAAGGCTCTCGTGGTATGGCCTTGGAAAGAATATTGGATTTATTATAATATCAAAGATGCGCTCTTAATTCATAATTTTTTACTTGATTTTTAAAACTGTATTAATTCGTTATCCTAAAGTAAATCCTCTTCTGAAAACCTGCCTGTCATCAGGCAGGAACAATCCTAAAGTGCTAAAAAATAGCATTTTGAATATTTTTGATTCCAACAAACCTTCAAGCCTATCGGCTTGGTGTTTTCCGGAAACGAAAATCCCAATGCGAATAGCATTGGGATTGTGTTTGATGTGGTCCATATTGGATTCGAACCAATGACTTCCACGTTGTCGACGTGACACTCTGAACCAACTGAGTTAATGGACCTAAATTTGATAAAAAAAGTCCATACGTTGTATGGACTTTAGTGGGCGATGAGGGGTTCGAACCCCCGACCCCCTCGGTGTAAACGAGGTGCTCTGAACCAGCTGAGCTAATCGCCCGTTGTTATCGG
>JBBKVK010000013.1:0-17570 GCA_037968395.1 Saprospiraceae bacterium
TCGCTCCATCATATGTTAAGCTTGCTGAGTTCAATAGACCATTGTTACCACCATCTGGGTTACAAACAGCATCACATCCTACATACTCATTATCGCCTATATTATCATCCAAGTCCAATATAACATTGAACACTACTGTATAAGTCTGTACTGCTGGACTCGCTCCGATACTTTGGTTCGTTGCTAAGGTCGTTGATGTACCATTTACTAAGTTCATCGATCCACTGTTTTGTCCACTGTAACTACCACTGTTGATAATTACATCGTCGTCAAACTTCGGTGTGTCACTTAAGTCATATGTCGTTCCTACTCCACCTTGGCTTTCTACTGTTACCGTGTAAGTAACATTGTATGTGCCGTCGCCTACTGCTACTGGTGTAGAGGAGGTCTTCGTTACCTTTAACGATGGTAAGTCTTCACAACTACAATCCTTCGTCGTACTTCCGTTGTATGTTAATTCTGCTGTATTTAATAAGCCACTGTTTGATCCATCTGGATTGCATACTGACTCACATGAGGTATACGTATCATCGCCTACATTGTCACTCAAGTCTAAGTTCACATTGAATGTAACTGTATAGGTCTGCACTGCTGGACTCGCTCCGATACTTTGGTTCGTTGCTAAGGTCGTTGATGTTCCACTTACTAAGTTCATCAATCCACTGTTCTGTCCACTGTAACTTCCACTGTTGATAACTACATCGTCGTCAAACTTAGGCGTGTCACTTAAGTCATACGTCGTTCCTACTCCACCTTGACTTTCTACTGTTACCGTGTAAGTAACATTGTACGTTCCGTCGCCTACTGCTACTGGTGTAGAGGAGGTCTTTGTTACTTTTAACGATGGTAAGTCTTCACATGCACAATCCTTCGTCGTAATTCCATTATACGTTAATTCTGCTGTATTTAATAAGCCACTGTTGGGTCCTTCTGGACTGCATTTAGCCTCACATGAGGTATAAATATCATCGCCTACATTATCACTCAAGTCTAAGTTTACATTGAATGTAACTGTATATGTCTGTACTGCTGGACTCGCTCCGATACTTTGGTTCGTTGCTAAAGTCGTTGACGTACCATTTACTAAGTTCATCGATCCACTGTTCTGTCCACTGTAACTTCCACTGTTGATAACTACATCGTCGTCAAACTTCGGTGTGTCACTTAAGTCATATGTCGTTCCTACTCCACCTTGGCTTTCTACTTTTACCGTGTAAGTAACATTGTATGTGCCGTCGCCTACTGCTACTGGTGTAGAGGAGGTCTTCGTTACCTTTAACGATGGTAAGTCTTCACATGCATCATCTGTTATATCTGTAATACCATCCCCGTTCCTATCCAATTCAGCTCTGTTATATAATCCATGACCAGGAGAACTTCCTCCATTATTGCCACTCACTTCGCATGGTGAATAAATATTGTCTCCTCCTAAATTAGAATTTAAATCTAAACTTACAACGAAACTTACATTATAAGCATGTGTCGTTCCACCACTTATTAATTCATCTGTTGCTACTGTAGTTGCACCACTATTGTTCATTGAACCAGATGTCTGGCCAGAATATGATCCACTAATGATTTGAATATCATCATCAAAAAGAGGAGTATCGCTCAATGAATAAGTTGCATCACCTCCTGATGGGTTGTTTACATTTATAGTATAATTAACTGTATATGTACCATCGCCATTTGGAGATACACCTACAACATCTTTGTGCATATTGATTACAGGAGCATATCCTGCATCTATAGTTTGATTACTTTCTCCAGGTAATAATGTAAAATTAGCAGTTCTTCCCGTTGTAATATCGGCATCACTATCTTCGTCATCTATCGTAGCATCTTGTGGAGATCTTACAGAATTAGGATATGAACCAAACTCAATATAATAATCACCTGCACATACCTCGAACTGATAATAACCATCTTCTCCATTAAAGTTAGCTGAATTTGTTGAAGCCACTTCAATATCAGTAGTTGCATTATAAAGCTTAATATTTATGCCATTTACACCATTTTCACCAACATCTTGTATACCGTTATAATTGGCATCTATCCAAGTAAAATCACCAATTGTTGCTTTAGCTTCGACATAAACTGTTACGTCATCAGAATCCGTACATCCATTGTCATCTGTCACAACTACAGTATATGTTGTCGTAATTGTAGGATTAACAATTTGTGTGCTACCATTTCCTAAAGAAATCCAATCAAATGTGTAAGGCGAATTACCTTCTGTAGCGCTTGCCATAAGTTCAGTATCCGTCCCAGAACAAATTGTGACATCTGCCCCAGCATTTGCAATTGGAAGTGGGTTTACTATAACTATTACTTCATCTGTATCTGTACACCCATTGCTATCTGTTACTGTTACCGTATAGGTAGTTGTTGTTGTAGGATTTACTGTATGTGTTGCGCCAGATCCTAATCCATTATCCCATTCGTAAGTATATGGCGACGTTCCGTTGCTTGCACTTGCTGTCAATGTTGTACTTGATCCACTACATATTGCTACATCAGGGCCAGCATTCAAAGTGACTCCATTATAAATGGTAATATCTACTTCATTTGATGGTAATTCTCCACAACAATTAATTGCTAATCTTCTATAAGAAATATTTGTATTAGTGAAAGGTGGATCGTAAGTGCTAAAGGTCGCTCCAGGAATATCTACCCAAATATTATTGGACCCTTTCTCTTGCCATTGATAATTTAAGTCATTATTAACTCCTTCACAAGTAAATCCATTTTCAAATTCAGAGTGTTGTAAAATTATTGATCCAAATTGATCACCTGTAACTATAGGTGCAGAGCATGAAGTATGAATTTCTACAGTTTGTAATAAAGAACCACCTTGTGAGCTATAAATTTTAATAACTACTGGATTTGACAAATTGCCTCCACCGTTTGTAACGATGAAAGATTGTCCTAAGTTAACTGATCCAGAAAAATCATCTGCAGTAATATATACCTGAGGACTACCATTTGGTCCACTCCCAATACAATCCCATTTACCGCCTATTGTTCCCTGATTATTATTTGATTGAGAACAGTTTTCTCCATTGTATTTTAATGTAAAAGATACTGGTTTATCCCCAAAATCGCAACAATCTTCAACAACCATATTGTTACACTCTCCTGTAGCATCAATAATACTAGTAAGAAGAACAGGATCAAAACCACCACAATTTGATTGATCAGTACCAATTACTCCTGCGTCCAACGTTTCATCAGATAATTCAACTAGAACTTCATCAGTTCCTGTACATCCAGTAGAAACATCAGTTACAGTTAAAGTATAAATTGTATTTTGACTTGGGCTTACAGATGTAGATTGTGAACTGCTTCCATTACTCCAAGAATAACTATAAGGTCCTCCATTTGAGCCACCATTGACCAAAGCGTTAACATAAGATGATACATCCCAGGAATAGTCTATTTTCTGACTGATGTTCTGAATATCTAATAATGGATCTCCAGCATTCATAACTCCAGGAGTATTCCATGGAATACCAATATCTGCTCTATTCCAAGTTACCTTATCAACGTTCCAAGCTGGATAAATTGGAAAAACACCAACTGTAATAATTTCATCTTTTTTAGATTCTAATACTAAAAATGCTTGGTCAACATTACCTGAAATTGAACTTAAATCAAAATCAACTAAAGCCCTCCAATCATCATCTATTTTAGTTTTAACTTTGATATTATCATCATTATTATTATCTGGACTCTTACTTTCAACTGTAGCTTTCTGAGTAGAAAATAAAATAGTTGGTGTAGGATTCCCATTCGTATATATTTCTAATCTCGCATTGTCTTTTTCAAATTCTCCTTCAACATCACTCCCATCTTCAGGTATGATTTTAAGTAGAAATCCTCCACCTGTTCCTGGTAACATAGTACTACCCATTAGTGTAACAGAAGCTCCATCACAGACATTTTCATCAGTTCCAGCATTTGCAAAAACAATTGGATTTACTGTTTTGATGACAACATTTGACTCATCAGTTCCACAGCAATTTGTTGTTATTCTTTTATATTTAGTAGTAGCTGAAACATAACTTGGGTCATATGTTAATGAAGTAGCTCCATCAATATCTACCCATGGTCCTGTACCGACCATTTTTTGCCACTGATAAGTTATTCCAGTATCACCTCCTATAGTAGTTCCATCATTATAAGCTACACCAATAAGGGTGACTGCCCCAAAAGTGTCTCCTATTACAATTGGTGCTGAGCATGAAGTATGAAATTCTATATATTGCAAAAGTGTTCCACCTTGTACATCAAATATTTCAAAAGGAATTGGATTTGACACACCTGGGAATGGGTCTTCAACAACGAATGATTCACCTAGTACAACAGTACCAGGAAAATTAGTGCCATCAACTGAAATATACACAGTAGTAGCTCCATTTGGTCCTGAACCAGTACAATCCCATTTACCACCGATAACACCTTGATTATTGTTTGATTGGCCGCAACTCTGTCCATTATATTCAAAAGTGAAAGCATCAGGAGTTCCATTTGTATCACAAACGTCTTCACCAGTAATCTCTGGCCCACCACAATCTGATCCTGTTGGATCTTGAGAACTTGTAATTAATGATGCGTCGTATCCACCGCAATTGGTCTCATTTCCACTTATGCTTCCTCCATTAGGAGATTCAAAAATATCAACAATAACTTCATCTGCATCGGTGCAACCATTTGCATCCGTTACTGTAACAGTGTATGTGCCCGAGACAGAAACAGTAATATTAGAGCCTGATTGTCCTGTATTCCATATGAATGAATAAGATGGGGTACCTGCAGAACCTGATGCATTTAAATTGGCTTGAGTATCACAGACTTCAATATCATTTCCAGCATTCGCGACTACCTCATTATTTACTGTTTTAATTACTACATTAGATTCTGATGCTCCACAACAATTTGTTGTTATTCTTTTGTAACTTGTTGTTGTTGAAATGAACCCAGGATCATAAGTCAATCCAGTTGCTCCTGCTATATCTATCCATGAACCATTACCAACTTTTTGCTGCCATTTATAGGAGATACCACCTGGTCCCCCAAATGATTGACCATTTAAAAATTCCACAGCATTTAGAACTAGGGATCCAAATTGATCCCCAATTACGATTGGAGAAGAGCAAGAAGTATGAATTTCAACATATTGTAGTAAAGTTCCTCCTTGTTGATTATAAATACTTATCTCAATTGGATTGGTCAACTGAGATCCTCCATTATAAACATCAAAGTTTTGACCTACCGTAACAGTTCCACTGAACTGCCCATTATTAACAGAAATGTAGACGGGAGAGGCACCATTAGGTCCTGAACCAGAACAATCCCATTTGCCTCCAATGGCACCTTGATTGTTATTGGATTGTGAGCAATTTTCACCATTGTATTCCAGGGTAAAAAATTTAGGCTTATCCCCATCATCACAAGTGTCGTCCCCTGTAATCTCTGGTCCACCACAATCCGCACCTGTTGGATCTTGAGAACTTGTAATTAATGAGGCATTATAACCTCCACAATTTGCCTCATCACCATTTATAATTCCACCACTAGGCCCTTCTAATACTGAAATAGTAACTTCATCAGAATCTGAACATCCATTGTTATCTGTCACAACAACAGTATATGTTGTCGTACTTGTAGGATTAACAATTTGTGTGCTACCATTTCCTAAAGAAATCCAATCAAATGTATAAGGCGAATTACCTTCTGTAGTGCTTGCCACAAGTTCAGTATCCGTCCCAGAACAAATTGTGACATCTGCCCCAGCATTTGCAATTGGAAGTGGATTAACTGTAACTGTAACATCGTCTGTTCCAGAACACCCATTTGCATCAGTTACCGTGACGATATAGGTAGTTGTCGTAGTAGGAGAAACTGTCTTTGAATTACCTGAACCTAATGGTGTAGGCCAAGCATAAGTATAATTAGGTGTTCCTCCTGAGGCACCTACTGTCAATGTAATAGACTGTCCTTGACAGATTTCAACATCAATCCCTGCATCTATGGTTGGAGTTGGATCAACTGTAACTGTATAGCTACTCACATCTTCGCATCCATTCCCATCAGAGATTATTATGGTAAAAGTAGTAGTAATATTTGGTGATACTGTTATTGAATTAGTAGTTGCACCTGTATTCCACATATATGAAACGGTGCTTGGTGGACCAACTGCAGTCAAAGTTGTTGAAGAACCAGTGCAAATCGAATTATTACCAGTAATGTTTACAATAAATCCTTCACAATTAGTTCCCGCACATGAACATCCAGTAAAACATTGTGAAAGTATGGTGGTTTCTGCGGTCTCACTTCCAGCTCCTGGCACATTGGTTGTGTTTTGTTTATCAGAAAACCAGCTTGTATTTGTAAGTGTCCAGTTACCTGAGTTTTCAAAGATATCTTCTACTGCCACACAAAGGTCGTTTCCTGTTATTGTGCCATTTGATTGATTTTGAAAATTGCCTGATTTATTAACTTTTACTCTGACATCACATAATGTCATAGTTTTAAAACTATTTTGATAATCGCCATTTGCAACAACAATTGTTGTATTATATATGCTTTGAGTATTATTTGTTTGCCAATTGCCAGAATCATCGCCATCTGCTACCCCAAAGTCTGTATCTGTAGCATGATTGTTACCTCTGTCTCCAACTTCGATACAAGAGTTTTTGATTAAATCTACTCCATTTATACCTGTTCCGGTACCTGTACTTTGTAATTGGAAGTCATGCGTCACATTCATACAAACATTATCTAAACATCTATACCCACCATCGTTTTGAAAATTTGCTGAAGTACTCAATGCCTGATCCCAAAAATCAACTCCTGCTTGTTCTTCACCTACATCAACAACAGAACTACTGATACAAACGGCTGTATTTGGTACTTGTTGAATATTCCCAGTAGTTCTAAGAACACCATTTTCCATTATAAATTTCGCTCCTGAAGAGTTTACTTGTAAGTCGCCCCTAACAATTAAGGTAGGTCCATTTATATATACTACAGCTCCACTTCCGACCAACTGTAAATTTAACTGATCAATTATAACCGTACCTGTTCCAGTTATTTTAATTTTTTGCGTTACATTTTGTGGATTAACACCTGTAAGTGATTGCCAATTTACAATTCCATTAGCAACAACACTTATATTAAAACTTGTTGGTGGTGTGCAAATTGCATTACAATCAGGTTGCATACAACAATCTTCAACAGTTACAGTTTTTGAAGCAGTTGCAGTACATCCAGTGCTATTAGTAACAGTTACTATATAAGTAGTCGTAGTAGTTGGACTTACGTTAATTGTAGGTGTTGTAGCTCCTGTACTCCAAGAATAGCTTACCCCCCCGCTTGCTGTTAAAGTTATATTACTTCCACTACATGTAACATCATCACTTGTAATTGAAGCTATAGGATTAGGATTTACGTTCACAACGACTTCATCTATATCTTGGCAACCTTTCGAATCTGTTAACGTAACAATATATCTTGTTGTAGAAGATGGAGAAACAGTTTTTGAAGATCCAGTACCACCAGGAGGGTTTGACCAACTAAAAGTATAACTGGGTGATCCTCCTGATCCTCCTGCCGTAAGAGTTATAGATTGACCATTGCATATAGTTACATCTGCACCCAAATCTAGATTAGGGTTAGGCTTAACTGTCACAGTCACTTGATCAGTACCAACACAACCATTATTATCTGTGATCGTCACAGTGTAAGTTTTTGTTGCAGAAGGACTAACTGTTTTAGATGCCCCTGCACCTAAACCATCACTCCAAGCAAATGTATAAGGAGATACTCCATTTTTACCAATTGCATTCAAAGTTGTAGAACCACCGTTACATATTTGAGTGTCTCCAGTAAAATCTGCACCAATAGCTGGGCAAGATTCATAAGAAATGCAAATACTTGATGGTACAACTGAATTTGCAGATGTATTACAACTAGGATCATTTGCAACAGCCCAATGTTCAATTACAATTTCGTCCGTACCGTTTGGTAGTATTAATTGACCACCTAACGATCCTCTCCAATATGCTTTATTTACACCATCAGCAATGTCGTTAGTATATGGCGTAGCTAATACTGTTGAACCGTTTTTCTTAAATACAATTCTCCACTTTTCATTTGGTTGATTACTGGTATTTTGTCTGTTTACATAGCCATCAAAAGATACCGCGTCTGTAACATTGACTTTCACGTATCCTCCAAAAGCTGCAGGATAAGGTCCAGGAATAGTATATTTTAATTTTGAAGAACAAATTAGTCTTACCTTACTAGGTGCACCTGTCGAAACATTTACTTCTTGTGTCCAATTAAAAGTATTGCTTCCTCCACAAATTGGATCAGGAGCACAAAATGGTGGCCCTACAGTTGATTCAGGATCGCATGATGTCAAGGTTGCACACCATCCATCAGTTTTTAACCAAGAACCATTACCAGTACCTGCAACATTAATATATTTTGTATTTGATGGAACAACACCAACAACATTGTATTCTGTCATCGTAGGAAGTAAACTATTTACTTCTGTTTTATTACTTGATAAATAATTCCAATTGCTATCGAAATAATCAAACCCAACACTATGATATAATGAAGGATCATGTGTCCCTGCATGTACTGACAAATTCAGTACTGAGCCTGCTGTAATTGCTCCAGTACTAATAGTCTGAGAAAACCAATTATTTGAATTATTCGTTATTTGAAAATGTCCTGAATAAATACCAAAAACAGCAGCATAGGTGCCAGCAGAGAAATTTCCCCCACTAAAATTCCATCCAGTTACTCCGCTTTCAAATGAAGGATTATTAACCACCAAATTATTTGGACAATTAAAGTTTTGGCATGAACTAACATTTACAGTTATTTGACTTGATCCTGTACATCCAATATTGTCTGTCACAGTAACAGTATAAGTTGTCGTTGAACTTGGTGTTACTGTTTTTGAAGCACCACTACCTAAACCATTACTCCAAGAATAGGTATAAGGAGAGACCCCATTTTTACCAATTGCAGTAATAGTAGTTGAACTGCCTTGACAGATAGTAGTAATACCAGAAAAATCTGCATACACGGTACTTGAATTTACAGTAACAGCAACTGCGTCTGTTGCGGAACACCCTTGAGCATCTGTTACTGTTACAATATAAGTAGTAGAAGCACTAGGTGTTACAGTTTGAGTAGCACCAGAAGTAACTTTTTCTAATTTTATTTCATCAACATCTACCGTGGCAATATTTTGAGTATTCCCTAACTTAATAGTATTTGATCCATTATTTAAAGTGTAAGTCCCAATATTTTGATATTCCCATGCATTCGCATTACCTGTATGGACAAAATCCACGTCAGGCTTTGCTACCCCATTAATTGTAACGGCCATAGGTACTGTAGCATTAGTATTATACGTATATCTAACACTCAATTTATATGTACCTGCACTACTGACACTCACTGGAATATTTACGTACTCGGAATTGTTATTGGAATTAAATTCAATATAACCTGTTCCATTATAGCCTGATTGCGAACTTTCAATAGTAGCACCACCGCCTACAGTTCCAGATTCACCTTGGACAGTAACAATTTGACCAGAACCAATATTCCATGTATAAGAATACGGAGGAAATCCATTTGAACCAACTGCAGTCAAAGTAGCTGAAGCACCGTTACAAATAGTTTGATCCGTACCAGCATTTGCAGCAATATTACATGTAGTTCTACAAACCCACTGTACCATGTCTTGAAAACTTGAATTTATTGACTTGTAGAATACCATCGTATTTTGAGCACCATTAACTGTAGGCACTGCGTTAACTGCTTGATTGTATATCGTATTTGCAGAACCACCTGTACCTGTTAATTTCCAAATCGCTTCTGCAACACCTGAAGTATTGTAAGCGTAATTACAAACGATGTGATTAATTCTACATGCTGTTAATGCAGAGATACTTACTCCAGTATGGTTAGTGATAACAAATTTGTTCCATTGATTAGGAGTAGAAAGGTCCCCATCAATACAGTGCTGTCTATTATTGTTTTGAACTGTACAAGAACTCGTGATTTCAACGCCACATGGTCTATAACTTGATGAAGTATTGTAAGCATACCCTTGACTCAATCCACTTACAGATCTAGAAGTACCACTACAGTCTGTAAAGGATATTGTACCACAAGTAGTTCTGCTACCATCTGTTATCATTCGTCTTTCAACATGCTTTATGCTGACATCCTTGGTGTAAAGAACAGAAGAACCATTTTTGCTGATTACTTTAATATTATAGTAATCAGCAATTCTCATATTGCTGATTATCAATTTATTACCAATGAGAGGCACATCCTTTTCAGTAAACGTATTACCTTTTAAATGCAAATCATATTGTATATCAAAATACTCACCAGCTTTGATGTTACCTGAAAGTTCTATTTCAAGTTTGCCATCTGACAGATTCTCGTCTGATTGATTAATAACATTAAGATTTGTGATTCGAAATTCCTCGGATTTCTCAAATTTTATACCCGTATCCTGGATTTGAGAATAAGAAATTGCATTGAATGCAAGTAAAGCTATTGTTACTAACAATACCTTTAAAGATAGGCGGTTATCCTTCATTGTAAACAGTTCTATTTTAATTCAATATAGTTTTCTAACCCTACAATTGAAACTATCCATTCTAGATAAATCAACAATTGTAGTTTTGAATGAATAAAACAAAATCATTTACTTCGAACTTGCAATATCTTTTATTGCAATCCCGAAACTCAAAGTGAGTCCTATTTCATTCAACTACAAAGATTGGATAAAATTTAGACTACTCCAATAAAAAAATTAGAAATCAAGTCGAATGTAAGAAATTGTGCAAAAAATGAGAAGGATATTACTCTTCATCGAGCAAATCTCGGAGTTCTCGCTCTTCTTTTGTGAAAAGAAATGTATCAGGAGAGAAAAATTTAGTGGAAATTTCTATGTTAATATTTGTGGTTTTCTCTTTAAAAAGTTCTTCCTCATCTACTTCGATATTCTTAAAGGCAAAAGCAAGAAAGGCTCCAGACATTGCACCAAAAAGGTGGCTCTCCCAACTCACCCCTTCTTCAGGTGTCAACCCTTGAAAATACCCACTATATGCAATTAAAATCACCAATGAAAGTATAATAGATCTAGTGTTTTCTCTAAAAAGACCAGCCCAAAATATAAATCCAATTAATCCATACACGACCCCACTTATACCTAAATGGTAAGACTCTCTGGCAAAAAGCCAAACTGAAATTCCAGTCAATAATATTATGCCAATGTATGTAGCAACAATCAATCTTTTGTAAAAGACAACCATTATAGTGGATAGTGCAAACAATGGGAATGAATTGCTGATTAAATGTTTCCAATCAGAGTGTATGAAAGGTGCTGTTAATATCCCCGTTAATGAACTTACATCTCTTGGATAAATTCCAAATTTAGTAAATCTCAAACCACTTGTTTCTTCGATAATTTCTACAATCCAAATTATCAGCACTAATAAAGTCGGAAACACTAATAACTTTAAAAAATGTATATTTTCTTTATTCATAAATTTTATGCAAAAAGACGCCTAACTATTTTGATAAAATATTGAGCTTTCTTTATCTTTTCATCAGAATTCCAATCAAATTTAGTAATCACCTCATTAGATAAATATGATTTAGCTTCATTAAAGTCAGACTTACCATTTAATGCTTTAATTGTTTGGTCATATTTAGAATTGTCACCATCAAAAAGCTCTCTAATGGTAAACATTCTCTCATTGATTCCAATAGCTTTATTAATATCATCAATTTTAGTCATGCTTAATCTCCCAGATAAATCTGTTACTTCGTCAACAAGAAAAAGTTCGTCAAACTTAGAAGAGCCTTTTACTGAAACTTCAGAAACTCTTTCTTTATCATCTTCAGCTTTTTTTGACTGTTCTACTATAGAGTCTATGGGAATGATTTCTGCTTTTTCAACAACAAGTGGCTGAGTTTCTACTTCCTTTATTGCAGGTTTTGTTTTTGGGCTTTCACTAGTTTTATAAGTTTGCTTTTCAACTTGAATGTCTTCAGTATCGCCTTCTTCTGATATCTGGTCGTAAAGTTTTCGAACATAATCTTTTAATAAATCTTTCTCAATATTAGACAACTTACCATCCATTTTTAAAAGTTCCACCATACTTGAAATCTTATTTAAACTTCTTTCTATCTTAGATATCTGCATTTATTATTCTATTTTATTAAATCCACTAACAAAATTATTCCAAAAAATATTTTGGCAAAAGTACTATTTTTATATACACTTTAAAGATTTCTTTAATAGGTCTTGAGCAATTACATAAAAAATATCCTAAAACTATCCATTAAAATAGTTGACGTATAAAGTAATTTCTTAATATTTGCAGTAAAGTAATAGTTTGTTTGCAAATTTTAAAATTGTGACATACTGAATAAGAGAACAAATTAGAACCAAAATATGTTTTTAGAACCTGGATTTAGAGGACAACGAAGTGGATGGATAGAAGTAATCTGTGGCTCTATGTTTTCAGGAAAAACAGAAGAATTGATTCGAAGACTTAAAAGAGCAAAAATTGCCAACCAAAAAGTCCAAATATTTAAGCCAAAAAAAGACACTAGATACCATAATCAAGAAGTCGTAAGTCATGACGAAAACTCCATTGATTCTATTCCAATAGAAAGATCTGAAGAAATTTACAATCACATTTTAGACAATTCTGTAATCGGAATTGATGAAGCACAGTTTTTTGATGATAAGTTACCAGAGGTATGTCAAAAGATGGCAATAAGAGGCCTTAGAGTCATAGTTGCCGGTCTAGACATGGATTTCCAAGGTAAGCCATTTGGACCAATCCCAAATTTACTTGCTACAGCAGAATATATAACAAAAGTGCATGCCATTTGTCCACATTGCGGCACATTAGCTACACATTCCTATCGTTTAAGTGACGAAGTAGACACAGTTGTATTAGGTGAAAAAGATAAATATGAGCCAAGATGTAGAGTTTGTTACGAAATGGGTAATATTTTAAATCTTAGAACCTCATACTAAAATGTCTCTGAAGAAACAGATAAAAAAAAGGATTCCAAAAATGGTTGGAGGCCTCCTTAATATAGTAGGAATTGTATTTCCAAACAAAATTTCAAAAATAGCTCTTGACATATTTAGCAAACCAAGAGGAGGAGAAATAAAACATTATCATCAGAAGTTTTTAGACAACTTTGAACAAAAAGACTTGTCTCTAAACGATGATTTAATCAGAACCTATTATTTAGATAAAGGACATAAAGAATCAATTTTACTAGCCCATGGATGGGAATCCAACAGTGCTCGATGGAAAAAACTAGTTAAGTACCTAGAAAACACTCCTTTTAATATTGTAATGCTTGATGCACCTGCACATGGGGGTAGTGGTAGTGAGATATTCACAGGTATAATATATGGAGATATGGTCAATATAGTAGTAGATCACTACAAACCGAAAGTGATTATTGGTCATTCTGTAGGGGCATTTGCAAGTGCCTATTGTTTGTTTAAATATAAGCCTACATCAATTAAGAAGTTTGTTATTTTAGCTAGTCCAGATAAGATTGCAGACATTTTGGAGCAATATTTTAACATAATCGGATTGAGCAAAAGGGTTAGAAAAGCTTTTTATAAAAATTTCACATCGTGGTTTCCTCATCCATCGTCCTACTATTCTGCAGCTAACTTTATGACTAACTCACAATATGATGGAATTATAATCCATGATGAAGAAGACACCATTAATGAATATTATAATGGAGTGGCTATTCATAAAGCATGGGATCGATCTAGATTAATTCTGACTAACGGTTTAGGCCATGGATTGCAATCTAAAGAGGTGTACCAGTTGGTAGTTGATAATTTGTAGGAGAAAAGGGTGTTGGATTTTGTTAGTATAACAGTCTTGTCTATCTAAATCATTGTCCCTAACTGATTAAATTAATTCAAATTCATTCTACAATGTTTTACGCAATAGATTCAAGAAACCTTCGAAATAAAGCTACATACTACTCAAACACATCCCTTAAATCAATAGAAAATCCTGGGATAGTATGACAATTTACCGTATCTTCTTTTACATATGTTCTTACTCGGTTGTATGAATTATTATCTAAAACGAATACCTCCACTGTTTGATTTCTTGGCTCAACGATCCAATATTCATATACACCAGACTCTTCATATAAGTCAAATTTATCTTGTAGGTCTTTTTTAGTTGTGTGTGGCGATAGTATTTCAATAATCCAATCTGGAGCTCCAAAGCAACCCCGCTCTTTGATTTTTGTTGGGTCACAAACAACAACTATATCTGGTTGCACTACTCGATCTGATTGCATAAAGTCCTTCCCTTTTAAAGGAAGTATTACATCAAAAGGGGCATCAAACATTTCACACTTTTGATTTACTAAGCAATTATCAATCAGAGTGCATAACTTTCTAGATACTCTTTGATGAGTTGATGTAGGTGCCGGACTCATCTTAAAAATCTTACCTTTAATGATTTCTACCATTTCATCATAGGAAAATTTAAGATAGTCAGCATAAGTATAATGCTTTTCGTAACTTACTTCTGGTTCTTTTAAAATTTCTTCATCTTTCATTGGGTTATATACTGATCAAACAAATATACGTATTATTTAAGTAGAATGCAATTTAACTAATTTTCAAATTTGTGCATCAATGCCATATCACAATTCGGCTAATTTAACTCTTCAAAGGTAATTATGAATGAGTTTTTCAATTTTTCACCAGAAACTATGCTGTACTTTTAATTTACCCTTCCATTTCTTTTTTATCTTTGCACTCCTTATTGATAAGGCAATATAAAAACACAGGATGGAAAACATAAAGAACATCATCAATCAGGCTTGGGATAATCGAGAAATGCTTAAAGAGCAAACCACTCAAGATGCCATTAGAGCAGTAATTGAAAAAGTTGATAAGGGCGGTCTTCGAGTGGCCGAGCCTACAGATAGTGGTGTTTGGAAAGTGAATGATTGGGTGAAGAAGGCAATTGTCCTCTATTTCCCTATTCAAAAAATGGAGACTATTGAAGTGGGACCATTTGAGTTTCATGATAAAATGGCATTGAAAAAAGACTATGCTGCACAAGGTGTCAGAGTTGTGCCTCATGCTATTGCTCGATATGGTAGCTTTCTAGAACCGGGTGTGATTATGATGCCAAGTTATGTAAACATTGGTGCTTGGGTAGGCAGCGGCACCATGGTAGATACTTGGGCAACTGTAGGCTCATGTGCTCAGATCGGGAAAAATGTGCATCTTTCAGGAGGTGTTGGTATTGGTGGTGTATTAGAACCATTGCAAGCTACACCTACCATTGTGGAGGATGATTGTTTCATCGGTTCAAGATGTATCTTAGTAGAAGGTGTCATTGTAAGAAAAGAGTCTGTACTCGGTGCTGGGGTAACTATCACTCAAAGTACACATATCATAGATGTAACTGGACCAAAACCTGTCACCATGAAAGGAGAAGTGCCTGAAAGGTCTGTTGTGATTCCTGGTAGTTATATCAAAAAATTTCCTGCTGGAGATTTTAGCGTAAATTGTGCCTTAATCATTGGTAAGCGAAAAGAAAGTACGGATAAAAAAGTTTCACTTAATGATGCATTAAGAGACCATAGTGTGGCGGTCTAGCTGGTTGGCTATTTGGCTGGTTGGTAAGTTAGCTCTTGAGCTGTTAAGCTCTTTAGGTTTCGGTTGTCAATCTCAAAAAATTAACATTGAACTATTATCTATTTTTGCTCTTTGCTGAGTCGAAGTGGGAGGCAATAAACAGAAACTTGAACTTTGAACTATTTTTGCTCGCCCCTACCCTAAAAAGAGGCAAAAATTTAACATTGAATTATAAGTTTTTGAACTATTAACATTGAACATTAAACTATTAACTATTAACTAAAATAAATGATCCTCACAGATTTAGAAATAAAAAAGGCAATTGCTTCAGGTGACATTATTATTGAGCCATTAGACTTATCTAATTTAGGGACAAATTCTTATGATGTTCATTTGAGTAAAAATCTAGCAGTTTATAAAGACAGAGTTTTGGATGCCAAGAAGCACAATGTAGTAGAACACTTTGAAATTCCAGAAGAAGGTTTTATTCTACAGCCAAATACACTTTATCTAGGTGTTACTGAAGAATACACTGAGACTCATACCACGGTTCCTTTTTTAGAAGGAAAATCATCAGTAGGAAGATTAGGTATAGACATACATGCCACTGCTGGTAAGGGCGATGTTGGGTTTTGTAATACTTGGACACTAGAGATATCTTGTACTCAAGCAGTAAAGATATACCCTGGCATGCCGATTGGTCAATTGATCTACTTCATGGTAGAAGGTGATATCGAAAATTACTACAATAAAAAAAGGAACGCTAAATACAATGAAAGAACCACAAAACCAGTTGAAAGTATGATGTGGAAAAATTCATTTTAATCATTTCAACATACAAATTACTCAAGTCGTAGTTCGACAATATGCTTAAAATCTACGATCGATATATAATCAAACAGTACCTCACAACATTCTTATTTACAATGTTGATGATTACGATGATTGCTATTTGTATTGATTTTTTTGAAAAAGTAGATAAATTTCTTTCTGATGATTTGACATTTGGTAAAATCATTGGTGAATATTATGTCAATTTTGTTCCTTGGATCAACGGCCTTCTTTGGCCATTGTTTGCATTACTAGCAGTCATTTTTATGACTAGTAGATTGGCAAGGAATACGGAAATATTAGCTGTTTTAAGTGCTGGCGTAAGTTATAATAGAATATTAAGGCCATATATCATTGCTGCAGTAATCCTCTCTACTTTACTTTGGATTGGAAACAATTACATAATACCTAAGAGCTCTCGAATCAAAAATGAATTTGAAAGTGAGTATATCAGAAAGGGAAATAAAAAAACACTTTCAAGTGATGTTCACTTTTACATCTCTCCAACCGAAAAGGTTTATTTTAGAATGTTTAGTACCCGAGATAGTTCAGCTCGAAGTTTTAGATTAGAAAGATTTGAAGACAATAAATTGACTTATGTATTAAAATCAAACAAACTTTCATTCCAATCAAATAGTGGTAAGTGGCAAATGAATGATTATGAAGAACGTTATATTAGAGATGACTCAGAAAATTTAATTATAAAAAGAGACGTAAAAAAAGATACAATATTTCCGTTTCACCCTGATGATTTTATTAGATACAGCAAACAAATGGAAATGATGACAACTGCTGATCTTCGTCGATTTATCAAAGAAGAAGAATATAAAGGGTTAGATACTGCTGACAAATATTTGATCGAACTTTATAGAAGAACTTCAGATCCGATTACAATAATCATACTTACTATCATGGGAGTATGTATATCCTCTCGAAAGGTAAGAGGTGGCGTTGGGTTACATTTAGCCACAGGTGTTATTTTAGGTGCAGCTTATGTCATCTTATCAAAATTTGCTGTAACATTTGT
>JBBKVK010000014.1:0-4146 GCA_037968395.1 Saprospiraceae bacterium
TTTTTTGCCAATGTAAAAAAGTAAGGAATGACTATTAATGACACAGTATGCAAAATGATAAAAGATGTAAAACCTAACCAAAATCTAAATGGATACTTTCGAAACTAGGTGTTTTCATCCCCCTGCCCCCTTCAAAAGAGGATATAGAGACGTTGTAAATCAATTTTTGAATGGACAATTTAGAAATTTAGAAATTGAGTTGATTGGCTTTATAGCATTATTTTATGCTAAAACTTTAATAAAAGCAAGCAATGATTCTGCTCTCAGATTATACCCTTCTACCCTTTCGATTTGGTTGTTGATCCAAACGGTTTTCATCCCAAGTTTTCTACCAAAGTCAATATCTGATTGGCTATCCCCTACCATGATGCTTTTATGAAAGTCAATAAATGGATATTCTTTTTGAGCTTCTAAAGCCATTCCTGGTGCCGGTTTCCTGGTGTAGGAGTCCACAAAATCAAAATCGGGGCTATAGAATATTTGATCAATTCTACCTTTAGCATTCAATGCTTTATCAATTAATACATTGTGTATAGCATGCAAATCATAGTGAGTCATTACATCTTTAGCAATCCCTTGCTGGTTAGTTACCACTATAATTTTGTAAAATTTAGAATCAGCAAGATATAGAGATTCTAAAACGCCAGGTAAGATTTCAAAGTCTTCAATATCTCTGACATAATCACCAATGATCCTCTTGTTGATGACCCCATCTCTATCCAGAAAAAGCGTCCATGATTCATCGACATCATATACCCACTCAGAGTCCATTAGCTAAATAGTTCAAGTTCTACCATTTCACAAATAATATGACCTATCATCATGTGGCATTCTTGGATTCTTGGGGTATTTGTGGATGGTATTTTGATTAAAATGTCACAAATATCAGCCATTTTCCCTCCTTGCTGCCCTGTCAGTCCAATAGTATGTACATTAAGTGTTTTTGCTTTAATGATTGCATTTATGATGTTTGGAGATTCACCTGACGTAGAAAGTGCTATCAATACATCACCTACTTTACAAAATGCCTCTACTGCTCTCACATAGACTTGACTAAAATCGTAATCATTTGCCACAGCTGTTAAGAACGATCCATTGACGTGTAATGCTTCACTAGGTAAGGCTTTTCTTTCTAATTTATATCTACCTGATAGTTCTGCTGATAAGTGTTGAGCATCCGCAGCACTGCCTCCATTACCACAAAAGTACACTGCTTTACCTTCTTGGAATGCCTTAACTATTACTGATGTTACACCCTCAATTGCTTCAAGCATTTTATGGTCTGCTAATACCAAATTTCTAAGATAAATCGACTCCTCTATACTACTTAAGATCAAAGACTTACTCATTTCACCATTTCTTTAAGCATTAAAACGATGGCCTCTTCCGATGGAGTATCTGGAAACGATGCTAATAAGAAACCTTTTTCAATCAACTTGTTGTTTGTCGTTTGGCCTATGGCAATTATTTTGGTATTGAATCTACAACAAGCTTTATTCATATAGACTTCGGCATTCATTGGACTCGTTAATATATATATATCTGCATCAGGTATGCTGATTGTATGATCTGCTTGATTATCGTATACAATTAACTCATTTACCCTTTCTGGTTCTATGTATCTTTCCACCGACTCTAAGCTATTACTTCCCTTTACAAATAGAATGCTTTCGCTGCTTTTACCAAAGAACTCAACTGCTGTTTGTTTATCTCCGTTATTAATAAAATCAGGAGAGAAATTTGTCATTTTTTCAAAAACAGATGCTGTTCCTGATCCCATAACGCCTACTTTTACTGTTTTAAAATACTCTTTCCATTGTTGGAACCCTTCCACAAAGTATCGGACACCATTACTACTGTAGAAAAAAATCCAATCAGAAGGAGGAACTTTCTCAAAAGATATAGGCTCAATTTTTAATAAGGAGTGGCCTGATAATTCAATCTTATTAGACAACAATCTAAGTGGAGAATCTTGGGCAATATGTCTTGTTATAAATACCTTCATTAATCTTCATCAAAAAGATCCTCTAATTGGTTTAATCTCATCAATTTTATAAAACTTCTAGTAGCTGCAATCACATCGGCTCTTGCATTGTTGGCTGGTGTATATTTGGTATTAAAACACACAGCATGAAGCTCAGTAAGAGAGGGCCACTTGTAGCCTCCTCGCTTAGAAGGTAATTTGCAGAAATAAGTACTTTCCTCCATCAAGCAATGACGTTCTTTAGGAAACATGTTTATTTCTACCGTATTTCTAATATATTCTGAAGCTAAAACATTCTCATTAAACTTAAGGTTGTGGCTGAACATATACTTACATTTTTCAACCGAGGTGTTAAATTGTTTTAGTACAGAAACGATCTCCACACCTTTTTTATCTATCTCTTCTTGTTCTAGTTTTGCCCTTTCTAATACCTTGTCTGTGATCGCAAATCCATCTGGTTTGATAATGCAATCAAAGTCTTCGATAGGTTTAAAGTCTTCCCCTATAAGGATCCACGAAATATGTATCAACCTAGGCCATTGTGATGATTCAGAAAATGGCGCATTATAATTAAGTGGTTGAGATGTCGAACTACAGTCGTAAATTAAATACATATTATTTCTTTGTCAGATTATCGTATACAATTTGGGCTAAATTATGGTGAGTGCTTTGAGAATAGGAGAATTGTCGCAATGGTTCATCCTCACTTGTTGCATAAGCGGCATGAGCATGAAAATTCATATTTGCATCTTTAAATACATGGATTCCCAGTGGTAAATGACATCCGCCATCCATCATATTTAATACTTTTCGCTCTACGTTGGTACATTCTGCCACTTCAGATTTGTGAAGCTTTATCAGAATTTTTCTTACTTCAATATCATCTGCTCTACATTGAAAAGCTAGTACCCCTTGAGCTGGTGCTGGTACAAATTCTTTTGGATGAAGTGCCACTACTTCTAGATCAGAAACGTCTAGTTTTAATCGATCAAGTCCTGCCTTAGCTAACAATATAGCATCAAAATCACCAGATCTTAGTTTATTTACTCTAGTAAGCACATTACCTCTGATATCTTTAATGATTACTGAATTGACCAGATTCTTTATTTGAGCTTTACGTCTCGCAGACGATGTACCTACAATCGCTTTGTCTTTAAGACCTAAATCGTTTGCTTTGACAACCGACTCTTTTCTTATCAACAAAACATCTCTTGGGTCTGCTCTATGTGATACTGCACCAATCACAAGTCCATCAGGATTAGTTGTAGGAAGATCTTTCATAGAATGTACGGCTATGTCTACCTTGCTCTCTAACAAAGCATCCTCTATCTCTTTGGTAAAAAAGCCCTTACCCTCAATCTTATCAAAACTTAGGTCTTGTATTTTATCTCCTTTAGTCTTAATAATAACTAAGGTTGCTTCAATTCCAACTGCCTTTAACTCCGTTTGTAGAAAATGAGCTTGCCATAAGGCCAAATCACTACCTCTAGTGCCTATAATATATGATCTCAATGAGTTACAATTTTTTATTAATTACAAAGATAGATGAATACTAAAGAAGACAAAAGATAATTATACCCAATTGCAAAGATAATTCTAATTTTAAAACACAACACTTAGTCTTGAATGGAATGACAAGGTGAATCTAATAGAAGGAATAATGTTAATTTATTTACCCTTGGATGACTAATTAGTTAGCATTAAAATTAGATAGTTCATCAATTATTTAACAATTGGTTGATTTTATCAATGCTATCCTTAGCATCACCATACAACATACTTGTATTTTCATTATAGAATAATGGATTTTCTACTCCAGCATACCCAGAAGACATAGATCGCTTCATCACTATGACATCTTTGGCATTCCAAACTTGTAATACAGGCATACCGTAGATTGGACTGTTAGGGTCATTTTCAGCTCCAGGGTTTACGATGTCGTTGGCTCCAGTTACTAACACAATGTCTGTTTCTGGAAGATCTTCATTGATTTCATCCATCTCTAATACGACATCATAAGATACATTGGCTTCTGCTAGTAGCACATTCATATGGCCAGGTAATCTTCCTGCCACTGGATGAATACCAAATCTTACAAGCTTCCCATCTTTCTTTAGTTTTTCTACCAAGGTATGCACTGGAAATTGAGCTTTTGCTACTGC
>JBBKVK010000015.1:0-12465 GCA_037968395.1 Saprospiraceae bacterium
AAATAATACTCCAATCACAAAGGCAAATATGGGTGTTAAACTGTTTAATAAACCGGTAGTGGTGGAGCTGAGGTAGGTTTGAGCATAGGCAAAACAAAATGCCGGAATACAAGACCCCACCATACCTACCAAGGCAATTGGAACTAAAACCTTTTTCTGAATTTTAGATCTATGATACCATAAAACGGGAAGAAATGCTAAACTTGAAATGCTGATCCGCATTGCTCCCATTTGTATAGGGTCCATAGCGATCAATGACTTTTTGATCAAGATAAACGAACTACCCCAAATCAGACTTAAGATTAAGAGAACGATATAATCCTTTGCATTTGGTAGTGAAGATGCTTGTTGTAATTTAGCCACAATATGATTTTAGTGCTATAATTAAAGCACAAAGATGCATTAAATATAATTCTAACAGAACTCGATTTAATTAGAATTAAATACCTTTGTAGAAAGCAACAACATTCTATGTTATACCTTATTATTTGCATTGTTATCAATGGCCTTATTGGTGTCATTTTTAAGTTGTTTGGGAAATATGGTGTAAATAATCTACATGCTATTCTGATCAATTATGCCATATGTGTGCTAAGTGGAATGGTGTTTTTGGGTGATTTTGGCTTTTTGGTAAACGTCTTCAAAGAAGATTGGTTTTACATCGCATTGGGCTTAGGATTGTGTTTTATAGTCATCTTTAATGCTTATGCTGCGGCGGTGCAACAATCAGGCGTCGGACTGGCCACAATTTTCCAAAAAATGTCCTTAATTGCCCCTGTTATCGTGGCCATTGCCTTTTATGGAGATGTTGTCAGTATAACCAAGATCGCTGGCCTTATTCTATCTATATTCGCTCTTTTCATGTTGAGTATAAAAGCAACATCTAATTCAGATAGTCTGAAAAGTGGATTAGGGCTATTGCTATTGGTCTTTTTTGGAAGTTGTATTATAGACTTGTTTCTATACCTTGTAGAAGTGGAAGGACTAGCACCTGGAGCAGATGTTCGTTTTGTCTCGGCTTTGTTTTTCTTTGCGATGGTATTTGGGCTCATACACTTGATATTTTTCAAGAAAAAACCCAAAGGAAAATTAACTTCAAAATCAGTTGTAGCAGGGATATTATTGGGAGTTCCGAACTTTTTCTCAATCTATTTATTATTAAAAGTTATTTCTCTTGGTTGGGAAGGTTCAGTGGTGTTTCCAGCTGTTAATGTTGGAGTTTTAACGATTGCAGCACTTTTTGGAGTGTTTATGTTTCATGAGAAAGTGACACAGCGAAAAATTATAGGTTTTGGTTCGGCTATTTTAGCCATTATATTATTAGCTCAATAAAACACGTTTATAGATGATCATTGATGAGTATAAAACACTATTAGCATCAACTGAAGGGGAATATAAAGAAAAGGGAAGTAAGTTCATCGCTTATGCCTTTCCTGTGAAAACAGAGGAGGAAATATCCAGTTATTTAAATGAAGTAAAAAACCAGCACTTTAAAGCCCGTCATTTTTGCTATGCTTATCAATTGGGTGTAACAGGCGATATATTTAGGTATAATGACGATGGTGAACCTTCTGGATCAGCTGGAAAACCGATATTCGGGCAGATTCAAAGTTTTGAGCTGACGGATATGTTCATAGTAGTTGTTCGGTATTTTGGAGGAACCAAGCTTGGTGTGTCGGGATTGATTACCGCTTATAAAGAAGCAGCTAAAGAGGCTTTAAATAATGGAGAAATAGTACAAAAGTATATCTGTAGCTTGTATCAGTTAGTTTTTGGCTATGAGAAAATGGGGGAGGTCATGGATACTTTAAAATCTCTAGACTTCAATATCATCGATAAAGAGTTTACAGATAAAGGAAGGGTTACTATTGAAATTAGAAAAAGTCAAGAAAAAGAAGAGCTAGTAAGACTAAAGTCGGCTCTACTTGGTGTATCTCCTGAGTATATTGAAGATGAGTCAGAAGTAGATTATTGTGAAATAAAACAATTAGAATCCAATGATTAAAGTAGGGATTACGGGTGGAATTGGGACTGGTAAGACTACAGTTTGTAAGCTGTTTGAGATGATGAATATACCTGTCTATTATGCAGATACCAAAGCCAAGCAGTTAATGACTGGCAATAAAGCAGTGAAGCGAAAAATAATGGATTTATTGGGCAAAGAGGCCTATTTTAAAAACGGAAGATTAGATAGAAAATATATTTCGTCTAAAGTCTTCAATAATAAAGCCTTACTGGATTCTCTTAATGCAATAGTTCACCCAGCAGTTGCAGAAGATTTTGAAGATTGGGCTGAACTACACAAACACGAGAAATACATTTTAAAAGAAGCTGCTTTACTCATAGAAAGTGGGTCTTACAAACTACTTGATAAATTAGTTTTAGTAACATCTGATATTGAACTGATTATCAATAGAGTTATGTTGAGAGATAATACTACTCAAGAACAGGTACAAAAGAGAATAAATGCTCAATTAAGTGAAGCAAAAAAGATAAAACATGCTGACTATGTTATTGAAAATTCAGGTAAAATTGGTTTAATTCTTCAGGTAATTGATTTACATAAACAGCTAATATCCTTGTAAACACAACATTCTTCACTGATTACACAATTCTTTTGCCTAATTGATTTCATCCTAGACCAATTCCTTGTATCTTTGCGGCTAATTTTTAATTAAACTTTATATGTTATACTTAGATCCTCTAACTGAGGGATTTATTCAGGCTGTAAAATCTATATACCAAGTAGACATAGATCCTACAAGTATATTATTAAACCCGACCAAAAAGGAATTTGAAGGTGATTACACGATTGTATTATTTCCATATGTAAAAGATCTAAGGCAAACTCCTGAAATGATAGGAGAAAGGCTAGGGGTGTACCTAGTTAAAAATGTACAAATAGTAAAAAGTACGAATGTCATTAAAGGCTTCCTAAATGTCGAGTTGAGCGATAAATACTGGGTGGATAGCCTACAATCCATATCATCCACTAAAGCTTTTGGTCATAAAGAATCAAATGGTAAAAAAGTGGTTGTAGAGTTTTCATCGCCTAACACCAATAAGCCATTACACTTAGGCCATATTAGGAACATTCTTTTAGGATGGTCTTGTTCTAAAATATTGGCTGCTATAGGGTATGAAGTAATGAAAGTCCAAGTCGTAAATGATAGAGGAATCGCTGTCTGTAAAAGTATGTTGGCTTGGGAGAAATTTGGTGAAGGTCAAACCCCAACAAGTACTGGAATAAAGCCAGATCATTATGTAGGTAGTTTCTATGTATTATTTGAGACCAAGTTTCAAGAGGAATATGCCGGTTGGCAAAATAGCAAGGAAGCTAAAGCTGTGCTTGATACAGAAATCAAAGAGGGCCAATCAGAGGAAGAATTCTATAAAGGTTATAAAAACAACTACTTTAACAACTACTCATCTTTAGGAAAAGAAGCTAAAGTAATGCTTTTGAAGTGGGAAGACAATGATAAGTATGTCAAGGATTTGTGGATTAAAATGAATAATTGGGTTTATGAAGGTTTTGAAACTACTTATGACAAGATGGGTGTTACTTTTGATAAGCTATACTATGAATCAGACACCTATCTTTTAGGCAAGAAAACCATAGATATTGGTTTAGAAAGAGGCATATTCTATCAAAAAGAAGATGGGAGTGTATGGATAGATTTGGAGGATGTAGGAATGGATCAAAAAATCGTTCTACGCAGTGATGGTACATCCGTATACATTACTCAAGATATCGGAACTGCAATGGCCAGGTATGAAGATTTTGGGTTTGATAAGATGGCTTATACTGTGGCAGATGAACAAGATTACCATTTTAAGGTTTTATTCGAAATTCTAAAGAGATTTGGAGAGCCTTATGCTGACGAACTCTATCATTTATCGTATGGTATGGTAGACTTGACCACTGGCAAGATGAAGTCTAGAGAAGGTACTATTGTAGATGCAGATGACCTTATGAAAGAAGTGATCACAGAAGCATCAGAGTCGACAAAAGATAGGGGAGAGTTAGATGAATTAAGCGATTCAGAAAAAGAAGAAGTTATCAGAAGAATTGGCTTGGCAGCTTTAAAGTTCTTCATAATCAAGGTGAATCCTAAAAAACGAATGACATTTGATCCTAAAGAGTCTTTAGATATGCAAGGTCAAACTGGGCCTTATGTACAGAATGCTTATGTAAGAATTCAATCTATACTACGTAAATACGACGGGAAAATAGATTCGGATTTTACTACATATGTCAATCTATTTGAAGAAGAAAAATCATTGATGAAGCTTCTCATGGAGTATCCAAGTAGGGTAGAAGAAGCGGGTAATAATTATGATCCATCAACTTTGGCAAATTATTGTTATAACTTAGCCAAAGAGTTTCACCGATTTTATCATGGAGTTAGAATATTAAAAGCAGAGTCTCCAGAGGCTAAAAATTATAGATTAACGCTCAGTAGTAAAATTGCCGCTGTCTTAAAAGATGGGATGGATTTACTTGGTATTCAGATGCCAAGCAGAATGTAATATTTATATTAAATTAGAACAAAATAGGAATGTCAGATAATAAAGAGAAGAGCTTAAACTTCTTAGAAGAAATAGTAGCAGAGGATGTTAAGAATGGAAAACACAATGGGGCAGTGGTCACTAGGTTTCCACCAGAACCAAACGGATATTTACATATTGGCCATACCAAAGCGATTGCTATAAGTTTTAAAATAGCTGAAAAATTTGGAGGTAAAACAAATCTAAGATTTGACGATACAAATCCTGTAACAGAGGATACAGAGTATGTAGATGCGATAAAAGAAGATATAGAATGGCTAGGCTACAAATGGGAAAATATATTTTTTGCTTCTGATTATTTCGATAAGTTGTATGAATTTGCGGTTACACTTATCAAAAAAGAGTTAGCCTATGTAGATGATAGCACTCCAGAAGAAATAGCTGAAATGAAGAAACATCCAGGTGAGCCAGGGATTGCGTCACCTTTTAGATCTCGGACAATAGATGAGAACCTTGATTTATTTAAACGAATGAAAAATGGTGAATTTCCTGATGGAGCTAGGGTTTTAAGGGCTAAAGTTGACATGACGTCACCAAATATGCACATGAGAGATCCATTGATGTATAGAATCAAACATGCTCACCACCACAGGACAGGCGATGATTGGTGTATATATCCAATGTACGATTTTGCACATGGACAATCTGATAGTATCGAGAACATTACACATTCGCTGTGTTCATTAGAGTTTATACACCATAGACCATTGTATGATTGGTTTATCAAAAACCTAGAGATTTATCCTTCGAGACAAATCGAGTTCTCTAGAATGAACGTCACTTATATGATTACAAGCAAAAGAAAATTATTGAAGCTTGTAAATGATAATCATGTCACAGGGTGGGATGATCCTAGAATGTCGACCGTATCTGGTATGAGACGACGAGGATATCCATCTAATGCATTCCATGTGTTCTACGATAAAGTTGGTACAACCAAAAGAGACAATCTTATAGAAATAGAGTTGTTAGAATCTTGCGTCAGGGATGAGCTAAATAAAATAGCAGAAAGAGTGATGGTGGTCACTGATCCGATAAAGCTTACTATCTCAAATTTCCCTGATAATCAAGAAGAATATCTACCAACCGACATTAATCCAGAGGATGAACAATCAGGCACAAGAGACATTCCATTTACAAAGAACTTATGGATTGAAAGAGAGGACTTTATGTCTGATGCCCCAAAGAAATACTATAGGTTGTCAGAAGGCCGAGATGTAAGGCTTAAAAGTGCCTTTATCATCCATTGTGAGCGAGCAATTCAGGATGCTGATGGAAATGTAACTGAAGTCATCTGCACATACTATCCAGATAGCAAAAGTGGCGAAGATACCAGTGGTGTCAAACCAAAAGGCACCTTACATTGGGTAACTCAAGAACATGGAGTCCCATGCGAAATCAGAAATTACAATCATCTATTTACAGACCCAACTCCTGATAATCATGAGGATAAAGAGATTTTTGATTTTATAAATCCAGATTCTTTAATTGTCAATGACAAAGCCATTATGGAGCCATCATTAGCTGATAGTAAAATTGGCGATCATTTTCAATTTATGAGGCTTGGTTATTATACTAAGGACAAAGACTCTACGGATGACAAAACGGTATTCAATTTGACGGTTAGTTTGAAGGAAGGTTGGAAACCGTAAGAAAGGTCTTTGATTCTTTAGATTGAAGGCATAACCGGGTGATGATTGTAATTTTAAGGTCCCAAAACCACTATATCTTTTTGCCTATAATTAATATTATGTTAAATAGAAATATCCAGTAACTCTTAGCTTTAAGAGTGTGCCCTTTCTGAATTGCCCTTTAAATTAATGTTGTCACATCCTCTACACCAATTATCCTAGATGTGATAAATCCTTCGGCAAAATCGACTTGAATGTCTCGGCCATAGACAGCATTCTTAGACTTGACAAAATCAAAGAATTGTTTACCAGAGATCGGAGTTTGATTTTCAGTAGAATCTTCTCCTAGATAAAATTGTGAACTGAATTGCTGGATACATAAAATTTTCTGATCCATTTCTGCCGTGATATCCACTACAAAATCTGGGATTAATTCTTTGTCTTGAATATAATGGAATACTGATTTTGGTCTATAAGGAGTTAAACTTTGACCTGAATCGTCAATGATCTCAATTTTCTTTAACCCACTGTAGAAACAAGCATCCAATACAAGCTTACTACCCCTTCCATGATCTGGATGTCTATCGACCGGAGCATTACACAATATTACTTTTGGCCTAACTAGTCTAATTATTTTAGCTACAGCTAGAAGGTTTTCATAAGAATGTTCAAAAAAACCATCTTTCATATGAAGGTTAATTCTCCAATCTGCACCCATCCTTATTCGGGCATTTTCTGCTTCTACCAGTCGCAATTCACCACTACCTCTTGATCCTAGTTCTCCTTTGGTTAAGTCGCATAATCCAACAGAATACCCTTTTTTGATATGTTTTATAAGCATACCTGCACATCCCAACTCTATATCATCTGGATGAGCTCCAAATGCTAAAATATCTACCTTGTTTAAATTCATCATATTACCATCTAATCAAAGCACTACCCCACGTAAATCCGCTACCAAAAGCGGCAAGACACACTAAATCTCCTTCTTTTATTAATCCTTCTTCCCATGCTTCACAAAGGGCAATTGGTATAGAAGCAGCAGTCGTATTACCATATTTTTGAATGTTATTATACACTTTTTCATCTGGTAATCTCATTTGCCTTTGCACAAATTGGCTGATCCTTAGATTGGCTTGATGTGGCACTAACATATCAATATCTGTTGATTTTAATCCTACTTTATCAAGAGCTTCATTGATTACTTCCGGAAACTTTACAACAGCTGTCTTAAAAACCAACTGACCTGTCATGTTTGGGTACAATAATCCATCATCCACCATTTTTTGTGTTACGAATATCTCACCAGGGGTATTTTCATCAGGATATCCAAACTGTTCTTTGCCAAGGTGTTTACCACCGTGAGTACCTGGATTAATCATAGCTAAATGCTCGGCATTTGTTCCATCAGAATGCAAATGAGTGGTCAAAATCCCTTGATTTTCCTGTTCTGTAGGTTGTAATACGACAGCACCAGCGCCATCACCAAAAATAACGGTAACTCCCCTACCCTCAGTACTAAAGTCTAAGCCCATGCTATGCATTTCTGCACCTACTAACAATATGTTTTTATACATCCCAGTCTTAATAAACTGGTCGGCTACAGATATTCCATAAATAAATCCACTACACTGATTTCTGATATCAAGTGCTCCACATTCTGTGTTAGTAATACCCAATTCTCTTTGTAACAACACACCACACCCAGGAAAATAATAATCTGGACTTAGTGTAGCGAATACAATGAAATCTATGTCATTTGGGCTAATTCCAGCTCGTTCTATAGCTATTTTAGCAGCTTTTGCTCCCATAGTCGAAGTCGTCTCCTCGTGCTTTTTTGCATATCTTCTAGATTGAATTCCTGTTCTTTCTTGGATCCATTCATCTGATGTATCCATATACTCAGCTAGGTCATCATTGGTAACATTATTTGCAGGAAGGTACTTGCCTATACCGGCTATTTTAGTCTTAAACATGTGTAGCTTTTCATTTTATTTAATTTTACAAACTTAATCAAATCACTTCATAAAAACTCACATTAGTTTTAATTTTACGTTGCAAATTTCACCAATACATCTTACTTGCTGATTAAGAGCACCTTATAGATATAGGGAATTAAATATCTCAAAAACATATACCAAACAAAAACCGTTAAGAAAGTATTAAAGACATGAATTACAAATCACGAAGTATATATTTGTTCGTTACAAGAAATTGAATTACTTTTGCACCCTTAAATAAATCTCTTCTGTGTTAATTAGAAAAGCAAATTTCATTGTAATAGTTGTTTTAAGCTCTATATGCTTTTTCACTTCCTGTACTACAGAATTTGAAAAAATTAGAACTAGCAACGACCCAAAGGCTATACTTTCAAAAGCTCACGAATATTATGAGGCCAAAAATTATGTTAATGCTCAGACATTATATGAATTGGCTATTCAGTACTTTAGAGGTAAAACAGAGGCGGAAGAGCTGTTTTTTAAATATGCTTACACTTTTTACCACACAGGAGAATATATTTCAGCTTCTCATTACTTCAATAACTTTGCTACAACATTCTACAATAGCAAATACAAAGAAGAAGCAGCATACATGTCTGCATATAGCCATTATAAGTTATCTCCAAACTTCAAATTAGATCAATCTTACTCGCTTAAGGCAATTGATGCTTTTCAAGAGTTTATAAATAATTTTCCTGAGAGTTCTAGGGCAATAGAAAGCAATAAACTAATGGATGAAATGCGTTTAAAGCTAGAAAAGAAAGCTTTTGCACAAGGAGAGCTGTATTACAATATTGGCCAATACCAAGCTGCTGTAGTGTCTTTCCAAAACATGATCAAAGATTTTCCTGGAGCAGCATCTGAAGAAAAAGCAAGGTATTTACTAGTAATGTCTAGTTTCGTATTAGCTGAAAACAGTGTGATCGATAAGCGAAAAGAGAGATTTGAGGAGGCATTAAAAATGGCGAATAAATACCAAAATAAGATTAAAAATAGAAGCTATAAAAAAGATATAGCTGACGTAATTAATAAAATTAAAGTTAAACTAAACACAAAAGCATGAGCGATATTAAATCGAAAGTACAATCGATTGACCCAAACATCACTGCAAGAAATGTAAGAGAATTTGTAAAAGATTCAAATAACATTTATGAGTCATTAGTAGCTATTAGTGCAAGAGCTACTGCTATTGCTGTTGATTTAAAACTTGAGTTACATGCAAAGTTGGAAGACTTTTCTGTAACGACCGAGACAATTGAAGAAGTACAAGAGAATAAAGAACAAATTGAAATTTCTAAGTTTTACGAAAGGCTTCCAAATCCTGTAACTATTGCTACAGAAGAATTTTTAAGAGGAGATTTGGTAATCTCTTACCCTGAAGAGGTTGAAGACTAGTAGTATAAGTCAGCTAACACAACTTTAATCATGACTCTAAAAGGTAAGAAAATACTGCTCGGCATAACAGGCAGTATTGCTGCTTATAAGTCTGCAAGTCTAGTAAGGTTATTAATAAAGTCAGGTGCAGACGTAAAGGTGATTATGACATCATCTTCAACTGAATTCATCTCAAAATTAACAATGTCTGTATTAACCAAGAATGAGGTTTATACAGACATTTTTAGTGATGGCTCTTGGCATAATCATGTAGAGTTAGGACTTTGGGCAGATTTAATGGTAATAGCTCCATGTACCGCTACATCCTTAAGTAAAATGGCTAATGGCCTCTCTGACAATATGTTAGTAGCTTGTTACTTATCTGCAAAATGTCCAATATATATCGCCCCAGCCATGGATTTAGATATGTGGAAGCACCCTTCTACCTTATCAAATTTGGACAAAGTTACCTCTTATGGCAACAGCATTATTGATGTTGGTGATGGCGAACTCGCTAGTGGGTTATATGGCGAAGGTAGAATGGCAGAACCCGAAAAGATCCTAGAAGTTATCACTCAACATTTTGAAGTGCAACAGGATTTTAAAGGTAAAAAAGTATTAGTGACAGCGGGCCCTACCTACGAACATCTTGACCCTGTGAGGTTCATTGGAAACTATAGTACTGGCAAAATGGGCATAGCTATTGTTGATGAGTTAGCTAATCGAGGTGCAGAGGTACATTTGGTATTAGGACCATCTGTTTTGAAACCAAAATCTGACCAAGTTCATGTTTACCGAGTACAAAGTGCAGATCAGATGCATCAAAAGTCTATAGAGCTATTTAAAAACATGGACATTGCTATATTAGCAGCTGCAGTGGCCGATTACAGACCTAAAGATTTAAGTAACGTGAAAATCAAGAAATCAGAAAAAGAAATGACTCTTGAATTGATCAAAAATCCTGATATAGCTAAAGAATTAGGTGCATTAAAAAATTCTAAACAACTCACAATTGGCTTTGCGTTAGAGACCAACAACGCTATAGAAAATGCTAAAAGTAAGGTACTAAGAAAAAACTTCGACTTTATAGTCTTAAATACCCTTCAAGATGAGGGGGCTGGCTTTGGGGTAGATACCAATAAGGTGAAATTCATCTACAAAAACGGGGACATCAAAGAGTTTGAATTAAAACAGAAAACAAAAGTAGCCGTTGACATAACAAATGCCATTAAAAAGCTGACTTAGGAAATATCCCTGGATTAAATCCGTTATTGATCAAAGACAAAATTTAAATTCTAAATGAAGGTGATTCGATATTTTATACTCTTAACTCTATTTTGCACAAATACATTAATCAGTGCTCAAGAAATACAAGTTAAGGTAGATGTAAATTCTCCAAACAATACTACTGTCGATAAATCACTCTTCAAAGCATTAGAAAGATCAGTATTTGAGTTTTTTAATAGTACCAAATGGACTGAGGACGAATACAAAGATTCTGAAAAAATTGACGCTCAAGTCACACTTACTGTAGTTAGTGAAATCAATGCAAATACGTTTACAGTTGATCTTTTGGTACAAAGTAGAAGACCGGTTTATAAATCAGGATACAACACTACAATGGTCAATTATTTAGATCGAGGTATTGATATTACCTTTACAGATGGTCAGCAAATACAAAGGAGTGATGCTTCGTATGTCGATAATTTGAGCTCTATTTTGACCTTTTACTCTTATATAATACTTGGTTATGATTACGACTCGTTTTCACCACTTGGAGGAGATAAGTACTTTGTAAAAGCAAGAGAAATTATAAATAGTCTTCCAACCAGCATTGCAACATCATCGGGATGGGATAATAGAGGTGGAATTGTAGGTAGAAATAGATATTGGATGGTAGAAAATCTTTTAAGCCCAAAAATGAGACCGTTTAGACAATTCGTATATGAATATCACCGATTAGGATTGGACGAACTGTATGGTGATGTGGATAGACAACGAGCTATCATATCATCAGGTATCAATGGATTGCAAAGTGTGATTACCGATTATCCATCGTCAATGAGTCTTCAGATGTTTTCAGACACTAAATATATGGAGATCGTAGATTTATTTAAGGTCGCAGATCGAGGCCAAAAAAAGAAAGTTTACGACATCATGGTACAATGTGATCCAGGTCGAGCTGGAAAATATGCAGAATTAAGCAACTAACTAGTATAACAATCCAATGATTAATATTGCAATTTTTGCATCAGGCACAGGGTCCAATGCAAGGAAAATTATTGAATATTTTGAAGATTCTGCAGAGATCAATGTTGCATTAATTATATCTAATAAAAGAACTGCCAAGGTCTTAGAGTTGGCTGATGAATACGGCGTCAGTACTCTTGTCATGGATAAGCAATATTTTTACGATTCCATAGACTTGGTTAATATTCTTAAATTAGAAAAAATAGACCTTGTAATTCTGGCTGGTTTCTTGTGGTTAATACCAACTTATCTCATACAAACATATCCTGACAGAATCATCAATATACACCCTGCCCTACTCCCAAAATATGGCGGCAAAGGCATGTACGGTCTTTATGTTCATGAAGCAGTAAAACAAGCTAAAGAGTCCAAGTCTGGTCTTACCATCCATTTGGTTAATGAGCAGTATGATAAAGGAGAAATCCTCTTTCAAGCTAAGTGTCAAATACTTGAATCGGATACTGTAAACGATATTGCAACCAAAGTATTGGCACTAGAGCACAAACATTATCCTGCTGTAATCGAAAAATTTGTTAGAGAAAAATTGATAAATAATTGACTCAGCATAGATATTGAATTTTTAAAATATTGAATCAAATCATTTAATAAAATTCAATAAAATTCAATAAAATATTTTACAC
>JBBKVK010000016.1:0-12362 GCA_037968395.1 Saprospiraceae bacterium
GATGTATACTCTGATTCTATTAAGTTTTTAGTAAAAGTTTTTGTTTCGTGTCCCTCACTAGCAAAGGTTAAATACATAATGCCTTCATAGACATTAATTTCATAGCTAAAGGTTTCACCTATTTCAATTCCATCCACTGGTTCTGGTGGGAAGTTATTTGGAGCACTACCGGTTACAGACATATCGTTGCCCCATATCGGATATGAGTAATCCCATCTACCAGAATTGTCATCACCTGCTGTATTGATTTCATAATTCCAAAAAACAGAACCTTTGGTGTGGCCAGGAAATTTTTTATAAAAGATTTTACACGGTTCATTTTCATTGCCTTCACCACTGTGTATCTGTCCAATGACCACAGAATATGATGCTGCAACTCTTGCGTCGCCTGAAGTTGAAACATGCATTACTTTGCAAGTACCATTTAATTTGCCTCCTTCCTCTGGAGACCATTCTCTTTTTTCATGTAGTTCAGTCCTTGTGTTGCTCGAGTTTTTTGAGGTTACACCAGAGTTAGGCGTTTTATAGACAACCCATCTCATTGTTCCATCAATTACTGAGTAGAAAAAATCTTTATGTTCAAATGCTACAAGGTCTTCAACATGTGTACCATCTCCCAATAGTATTTTAAATTTATCCATAAAAGGGATCACTTCATTCGGGTAGACTGTTTTATTACTTAAGCCATCATTAGCTGCAAAATATTCTTCATTCGAATAAGCATCCTTTGAGATAACTACAGTTGCTTTTTTAAACCAAACTTCAGCATAGCTCCCATCTTCATATTGTTTTTGCACATCACCACCGTGGGTTTCTGCACCAGCACACCATACTTTATTTACTATAGGGTCTTTGCCATTGGTCTGATTGTAACAGCCCTGCTTAAAAAATAAGCCTTCACCTGTGTATGCATTTTCTCGCTCCACACCGTCTTGCCCAATGGGTACAAACAGGTTTTGAACTTGCTTTGGTATATCTGCTTTTGTAGTGTATTCTGACTTGATCAAGTTTTTTGTAAAAGTTTTTGTTTCATGCCTTTCACTTGAGAATTTCAAACTCATAATGCCGTTTTTTACCTCGACTTCGTAAGTTAATTCTTCGCCTAATTCAATTCCATCTTTAGGTTCTGATGGAAAATCAGTTGGAGTAGTGCCGATTACAGACATATCATAGCCCCATATTGGATAAGAATAATCCCATCTTCTAGAGTTATCATCACCTGCTGTATTGATTTCATAATTCCAAAAAACAGAACCTTTTTTATGACCAGGAAATTTCTTGTAAAACAATTTGAAAGGTTCATTTTCATGTCCATCGGCACTATGGATCTGGCCTATCACCACAGAGTATGATGCGGCAACTCGGGCATCGCCAGTTGTAGAAACATTCATTACCTTACAAGTACCTGTCAATTTATTTTCTGACATGGCGGACCATTTTTTCGATTGTGCTAATTCCGTTCTAGTATTATTCGAGGTTCCGTGGGTATTACCTGCATTAGGTGTTTTGTAAACTACCCAATCTTCTTTCCCATCATTCGTTGTGAAAAAATAATCTTTGTTCTCAAATTCTATTGGGTGACCTACGTTTAAACCATCACCTAATATCAAATTAAATTCATTAAAAAATGGTAGGACATCACTGGGGTATACAGTACTATAAGCATTGTCCTTAGTAGTGTTTTTACAACTATTGAGAAAAACTAAGATGCCAACTAGTAAAGTAAGGTTTGATAAATTTATACGTAATTTAATGTTCATTTTTTCGTTTTTATAAATTCTATAAAATCCGTTTTCTAATATCGTAAGTGGCAGACGCGACCATTTATATTTAGATTAGTTTATTTAGCAGAATAAATTAGCAATATATCAGAAGCACCGTTTGATGTCATTCAAACATGGAAGCAACATCTGCCATTTTTCACAAAGATGTTTACTTATTATTCAAACTTTTAAGGAAAACTAAATTCCTTCAAATCTTTTAAATGACTCTCCATTGCATCCTCCGCCAACTTTTCATTCTGATCAATTATATGTCTTAGAATGTTTCGATGCTCTTCTTTGGTCTTTATTGCTCTATCTCCTGCACATACATTAAGACTCGTAAAACTCTTGATAATATCTGGGGTAATGATTAACATTAATGACTTCAAAACAGAATTTCCACTTGCTTCTGCTATTTTTACATGAAATAGAAGATCTTCTTCTACGGCGACCTCATTTTTATTTACTTTATTTTCATATGCTGCTAATGCCTTCTCAAGGTTCATTATATCTCCTTCGCTTCTATTTTTTGCAGCTACTCCTGCAGAATTTACCTCCAATAATATCCTAGTATCAATTAAAGACTTATAGTCCGTTTGTTCAATATTAAGCACGTCGGTGATGAGGCCTTCAAGTGCAACTATACCTAGACCAGATATAACTGTACCTGATTGAGGTAACGTTTTTACAATTCCATAAAATTCCAATTTTCTAATAGCATCTCTAACAACTGACCGACCAACACCAAATTTTTCTGCTAGTTTTCTTTCAGGTGGCAGTTTATCGCCAGGATTCAGTTGTCCTGTAGTAATCAATTTTCTAATTTGCTTAATGATTTTATCAATAGGACTGTCAATTTTAATTTCACTAAAATTTTCAAGCATAATATAAATAGTTTAAACATGAAATTGGTTGACCAATAGTTGGTTTACCAAAATTAATAATAATAATCGAACCACAAAGCTTTATCTACATTCATTGTTGTACTTTATAAAATATTGCTTTGTGCTGCTATAATTACAGAAGTAACATACATATTTCATGGGGTCACATTTTAATATTTGGTCACTAATTTTACTAAAAGGTAATCTTATGCCTAAATTGATAAGTTTCGCTTTATGTCAATTGAAGGTTTAATTATGTGTAGGTGTATTTTTTTGATTTAAAAATACACCAATCCACTTTTACGAAAAGCTGATACCTATAGTTTTACCATCTTACATATATACGTTTTACCATTTCCTTCGAATTTTACTGAATACATGCCTGATTGAATCTCACTTATATCCAGTGTTTGAGAGCTATTGATTTTCCTTTGAATGACACTTCTTCCTGATTGGTCATAAACGGACACGGTATCGAATTCTTCTGCACCTTCTATGGTCACGACCCAAGTGGCAGGATTGGGACTTAACTGCACTTTATTGTGTAACTCATCTGTCACATTTAACGTTCGATCTCGCTCACCTTCGCCAAACACTCTAAGCTCGGTAAGACTAGTCCATGTACCGGTGTAAACATCCGCTCCTGAAACGGTTATCCGTACAAACCTTGCATCTACACTGTCAACTATATTAATGATTGGCGTAGTAGGCGTACCTGGTAATGAATTATTTGACCTGTCTACAATGGTCGTATATGGTCCACCCTCGGTAAGCGAACCTTCTATAACGAACTGATAAGCTCTGTCTTCATAGCAGGTGACTTCCGTTCCCGTTATAGTGATGATTCCTTGTAAGTCAACAGTGGCTGACTGTGGGAAACCATTCACAGACCATCTTGTTCCGGTGTCATCATCTACCAGTTTAGAAGGAACATTTGATCCATCAGGACTTCCTGTGCCAACAATTGGCTGGAACAGTGCCCAGTTAAATTTAGAAGAAGGTGCAAGGATGTTTATTACTTCTGCATCGGTAAATCCTCCGTCTTCAGATGTTACTGTAATCTTTACTAATCCTTCTGAAAGCCCAGTCACTATGCCACTTTGGCTCACCGTAGCGATACTCGGATCCTCCGACTCAAAGCTATAATTTTGATTTGTTGCATCAGAAGGAAGAACGACTACCTCTAACTGCACCTTGCCTCCAACAGCAATTGCCCCGTCGACCTCAAGCAGGTCTATTCCAGTTACATCTACCTGAACACTGACCGTGATCCTAGTGCTCAAAGAAGTCCTAGAACCACCTTCGTTATCCGTTGCCTTGGCTGTTAATGTATAGTCTCCTTCAGCTGCACCTGTCCATGTAAATGAATAGGGAGCGGTAGTGTCTTCTCCTAATTTTGTGTTTCCTTCAAAAAACTCAACTTTTGTAACTATACCATCTGAGTCATTTGCTTCAACAGCAATCATAATGTCTTCTCCTGGTTCAAAATTTGTATTATTTGAAGGAGATTTAATGCTGACTGATGGAAAATAGTTTTGTGGCGAACCATCTTCTTCAAACAAGTCATCAAAATGTGCAGTTGCCTCACCAGCATCCTGAAGGTATACACCTGCTTTCCAATAACTTGGCCAAGTCCAATAAGACACATCCATATTCACTTTTTCTACACCTTCAAAATCAATAATCATTCTTCCATCTACTAATCGAATATCGCAATTGAAATATCCACCAGGGTCTTCACCAAGATCCACATGAGTTGTACTAATGCCTCCGTCGTCTGTCTTGACTGCTGCCCACAAGTGATTTGTAGGTGTTTTAGCATTATGCTTATATATCCTTAGTAGTGGTTTATTTGGACCAGTACCTGCATTTGCATCATCATGTATTTGCATAACAGTAACTTGATCACACGTCTGCTCTACAATATCAATTCTTCCATGTAGCGATCTATTGGCTTTTGTAAGGTCCCAATTCGTTTCATATCGGAGCTCTGTTCTTTGGCTATCACCAGACTGGTTAAAAAGCACCTTATCTCCGTCAACTACTTTGAACCAGTCAGGGTGTGAATAGCCATCATTAAGCGCCTCGTTGTCACGAAGGGTTGAACTTGTAGGAGCTTGGAGCTTACATTCAGCTAAAAAAGGTTGAAACCTTGGTATGTCAGATGGAGCATCATAGGCTGTTGGTTGAGTTGTACCAAAGTGGGTAACATCTAAAGCGAAGAAAGATACTTGGGCAAATTCGTCAGCATCACCAGCATTGTTCTGATTGTAATTACCTGCCTTGAAGTACATCCAATCATCAGCAAAACCACTATTGGTCATATCTACTTCTTGAACCACGTCAGACTTGCCATCTCTTATAATGGTTACGGTTAGCATATTTCCAATTACCTTAATCTCGTAGCTAAATTTCTCACCTAGAGCAATTCCGTCTATAGGATCGGGAGCATTATCATCTCTACTACCTATCATATCGTACCACTGTTCTGCACTTGTGGTAGGTTCGTGGGCAAAATAAATAGAACCCTTTGTATTCCCAGGCAGTTTGCGATAATAGATTCTACAAGGCTCGTCATCAGAGGCATGAATTTGTCCAACAATAGTACGACCTACTTTCCGAAACTCATCTGAAGTCAGAGATACATGATCTACGGCCACAGTTGCAGTCATGATGCCATCTATTCCTCCTGCAGCTTCTTGGTTGGCCAACGTAGAAGAAGAAAATACCCAATTATTTTTATTTATTCCTTTAGTCGGTATGCTGGTGTCTAATCTTCGCATCATCTCTCTAAGTTCGTTTCTTGGATATGTGCTACCGCCAGTCGCCCCATCATTTGGACACCAAAATACCATGGCCCCACTAACCGAGTCGGTGTAGAACTCACCATCCACAAAGTAGCCAGTTGAAAGTTGGTCCGCATCCCTTTCTTGTTGATTTGGTCGGGTAAGTTTCCAATATGAAAGATCAAAATTTCCACCTGGTGGAAGCGTTGGATCTAATTGCTGTGCCATAGCAGGACTAACAAATATATTCAACACTATCAAAAGCAATATGCATTGAAAAGAAGGAGAATAAGGAAAATCAAGTTTTCTTATCCTCAAGAACTGATAACTAGACATAAGTTTCATAATTCAATTTTTTTAATAAATCCAATTAAACTAAGAATGATAAAGTGAGCATTTAAACATATAAATTATGAAAAATGAGCACAGATATACATTCAATTTCTTCTAATAAATTGATCCATATTTTAGTCAACCAATTTAACAAAAAAAATAATAGCGATTTAGTTTTTGTTTAATCATTAATTCAGGTGCTCAAAATGAGATTCTTAAACGAAAAAACCAAAAGTCAATTTAACTGGGCCAATAAAGCAATTTATCGATTAAGATTACATCTATCTTGGAAATTTCTATTTATACTTAATAAAGTAAAATTAAAAAAAAGTCCTCCACCCAGAGATGGAGGACTCCTTAATGTTATAATTATTTATCTTATTAATACCCATTATTTTGGGTCAAATTAGGATTATTTGTTATTTCAAATGGAGGAATTGGTAGCAAATAGTCCCTTGCTGGGTCAAAGTTTTTTGTGCCTTGTTGCTCTATTTCAAACCCATTCGATCCGAATACCTTATCTCCCAATCTCCTTCTAACTATATCGTACCATCTTTTCTGCTCAAATGCAAGCTCTAATCTTCTTTCTTCAAGTACATCATCAATAGTTGCTCCAGAGATGTTTGCAGGTGCTGCACTAGGAGCCCCGGTTCCATTGCCATTTCTTGCTCTTGCTCTAACCATATTGATCCATTGGTCAGCTTCCGCTTTATTACCAAGCTCAATAGCAGCTTCAGCAGCTATTAAAAGCACCTCTGCATAACGCATCATTTGATAGTTAGAATGAGAATCTCTTCCACTAGTATTTGCTTGTGGTAAATCTCCCGCCATAGCTGTATACTTAGAAATATGCGGGCGATTTGCATTTCGACCATCTAAGCTTGAAAAATTAGGATAAGAGAGCACATTCCCGCTATTATCAAGTGCCTCATTATCAAAATTGACATCCTTTCTATAGTCTCCATCCTCCCAAGTATCATATACTGCCTGAGCAGGTACTGCGACAGACCAGCCCCCTGAAGGATAATACGTAGCTTGACCATAAAAACCTGTAAAGGCAGCTAGATAATCCCTAGTTTCATCACTAATATTGATTGCCTTGAAGTCTATTACAAAGATTGGCTCTAAAGAAAAATCGGTATTTGCTGCATGAAAGATATTTCGATAATCTGGCTCCAATGCTAGGTTGTAAGTTCCTGCCTTATTGATTATATCTGTAGCTTGATTATAAGCCTTTTGATAATCTTTTCTAGTAAGATACACACTAGCAAGAAAAGCGCTCGCTGCTGATTTACCAGGAAGGGCTCTATTTGTTCTTGAATTTGGTAGCCACTCCTTGGCATATTCAAAATCTGCGATGATGTTTTCATATACGACATCCACAGATGTTCTTGATGCAATGGATGCATCAGCAGTAGTTGTGGTTTCGTCTAAATATGGAATATCTCCAAAAAGTCTGACCAAGTGGTAATATGCAAAACCTCTGATAAATCTGGCTCTACCCGCTATCTCTTCCTTAACGCCAGGACCTTGTTCTTCAAGAACTTCTAGCTCTCTAAGGGTCTCATTGGCACCTCTTACTATTTGATAGAGTCGTGGCCAGAAACTTCTTTCTGGATTAGATGGATTTAGAATCAGTGGATTACTCGGAGATACAGTAAACTGATCGTGTTCAATTCTTTCAGGCGATGTGGTAGGGTTTCCAATATCCACCATATCTGACCGCAACATAAGTGTTAAGCCCAATGCTCTAGACATAAATGCTCTAGATGTTAAGTTAGCATAAGCACCAGCAATTGTGGTCTCGACTGTTGCCAAATCTACAACCCTCTCATCTGGATTCAATTGGCTTCTTGGATCCTCATTTAGATCCGAACATCCCACCACTGACAAGCCAAGTATCAATGTGAATAAATATATATACTTTTTCATTTCAATTATCTTTTACAAATTTAAAATTTCAAGTTAACAGCCATGGTAATTGACCTTAGGTTAGGATAATTACCAAAATCATGTCCCTGAATTACATTATCATCTCCGCTACTTTGTCCTCCACTACCAAAATAACTCACCTCAGGATCCAATCCAGAATAATTTGTGAAAGTAAGTAGGTTCTGAGCACTAACAGATAGTCTTGCTGAACTTATTCCAACGTTTTTCAACAAGGTAGAAGGTAGGCTATAGCCTATAGCTACATTTTTTAGTCTGACATAACTTCCATCTTCTACAAAACGAGATGACCGCTCTCTTCCTCTTATGGCAGCTCGAGGTATATTAGTATCTGTGTTTTGTGGTGTCCATGAATTTAAAACATCCGTTAACCCATTACTGTCTCCATTATATAATTGCACAGCTGTCAAGTTGTAAATTTCTCCACCTACACTTCCTTGAAAAAAAACATTTAAATCAAAATTTTTGTAAGAAAATGTATTCGTAAGACCGAATGTAAAATCAGGATTAGGATCACCTATAATCTGTCTATCATTATCATCAATTATTCCATCAAAGTTACCTTCTTCATCTGCTACTTCAGCGAACAAAGGCTCTCCAGGTATTGGGTTTCCATCATTGTCGTAAGACGAGCCTATTAAAGCTGTGTTTTCTGGAATGGCTCCTCCTTGATATACTCCTTGGTAATTTAATCCCCAGAAAAGACCAAGAGGTTGACCTTCTTGTAATATATAAGTAGAACCACCTGCGAAATATCCTGGGGCTCCGGTTCCTATCAGTTCTGTTCCTGAAGACAATTCCACCACTTTATTTCTGTTTCTAGCATAATTAAGAGTAGTATTCCATTTAAAATCATTTCTATTGATATTAGTTGACGTTAAAGAAAACTCAATTCCACGATTATTAATAGAACCAACATTTCTAAGTACATTTAAATCTGATGTTCCTAAGTAAAAATTTGAAGCTCTATCTACTGCTAAAAGGTCTTTGGTGTCAATGTTGTAATAGTCTGCACTAAATGTGATCCTGTTTTCATATAAACCACCATCTACTCCTATATTTGTCTGATATGAAGTTTCCCATTTTAAGTCAGGATTTGCTTCTCGGGCGAGATCTACACCAAATGCTCCTCCAACCTCAGAAGGTGGCTGAACACGATACGTGGCAAGGGATTCATATGGGCCGATAGCTTGATTTCCTGTTAAACCATAACTAGCTCTTAATTTAAGGTTAGATATTGTACGGTTATCCGCTAAAAAATCTTCATTTGAAACCTTCCATCCCAATGCAACAGAAGGGAAAGTTGCATATTTATTATTTTCTGCAAAGTTTGACGCTCCATCTCTACGAACAGTTGCAGTGATTAAGTATTTATTTGCCCAATCGAAATTAACACGACCAAAAACTGATTCGATTTCTGATTCAGAAAAACGAGAATCAACAGTCCGCTGATCGATTTGCCCAGCTTCTAAGTTATACCACGAAAAAGCATCCGTTAATAATCCTCTAGCTCCTGCTTCAAATCCTTCTGTAGTATTTTTTTGATACGAATGCCCAGCTATTGTTGTTAAATTACCATTCCCAATTGATTTGGTATACGTTAGATAATTTTCATTAAGAAAATTTGTTCTTTTTACAGATTCTAAATATGCCCCACCAGCAGAAAGTACGAATGTTTGTGGTTTGAAATAACCTTCAGTACTATTTTGAGTTCTGTAGCCCAAGGTAGTTTTAAAGCTTAAACCTTTCAATAACTCAAAATCAGCATAAACATTGGTTCTTGTATTATCCGTTTTAGTTTCATTCGATATCTGTGTCGCCACAGCCCATGGGTTTTCTATATCATCTCCTACAGTGTTTTGTGAAAAATTTCCATCTGCATTAAATCTTCCAACATCAGGTGAAAATCTGAAAGCCAAAGAGACCACATCGTCTCCACCTCCGTTTACAGATCCAATCGCATCACTTCCTGTTGATTGGGTAGAAACACCATTTTGCTCGCTTCGACTAGATATACTGTTCATTCCTATTTTTATTCTATCATTGACTTTTACATCAACATTTGCTAAAAATTGAATTTTTTCGAAGTTAGAATTAATAACAATTCCTTCTTGGTTGAAATAAGTACCAGAAACATAGTAGTTTACATTGTCACCACCTCCAGAAACTGACATTTGGTGATTCTGTGTGTTTCCAACTCTATAGATCTCGTCTTGCCAGTCAGTATTAGCAGTTCCTTGAGCATAAGGGGCATCTCCTGCATTAGTTCGGATCATATTTTGATATTGAGCGAATCCATTTGCATCTAACAAGTCCAACCTATTGGTCGTTTGCTGAGAAGAGAAAGTAGAATTTAACTCTACGGTCGGTTTTCCTGATTTACCCTTCTTAGTCGTAACCAAGATAACTCCTCCTGAACCTCTTGATCCATAGATTGCGGTAGCGGAGGCATCTTTTAATATCTCTATAGACTCAATGTCATTTTGTTGTGGAAATGACGCACCGACAAAACCATCAACCACAACCAGTGGGTCACTACTTGCATTAAGTGACGAATTACCACGTACTCGAATAGAAATATCCGCACCTGGCTCACCACCATTTTGTGTCTGTACAACCACTCCAGCCGCTCGACCTTGGAGTGCCTGACCAGCATTTAATACTGGGAAAGCTTGAATCTCTTCTGCCTTTACAGAAGACACACTACCTGTAACATCACTCTTTTTGACACTTCCATAGCCGATTACCACGACTTCGTCTAATAATTTTGAATCTACCCTTAAGGAAACATTGATGTTGGTTTGCCCATTCACAATAATTGTTTGAGTTTCATAACCAACGTATGATATTTTAAGAACAGATCCTGAGGCAGCTTTTATACTGAACTTGCCGTCAATATCTGAGATAGTACCAGTATCAGTTCCCTGAACCGTAACTGTAACTCCAATTAAAGCTTCTCCGCTTTGATCAGTGATCTCTCCGCTTACAGCCTGTGCATTTGCACTAAAGGTCGTCAAGAAGATGAACAGAACAAAAAGCCCCATAACCCTCTTGGTATGTCCAATTATTTTTTTTGATAAATATTCCATTTATAATAATTTATTAGATTAGGTATTAAATGTTTCTAGTCAAAAGACCAATCTTATTGCAGCGATTTAATAACGATGTTAAATTGATATGTAAGTGCTTGAAATTTAATGAAAAGTTGCTTTTCAAGGACTTGCATAGGAATTAACTATGCGTTTTTAAATCCCTTCATTACTCCAAGAGTAGTTATTATATCCACTAGGTTTTAATTTTCCCTATCAAAGGGAGCAGTTTGTTTAAGCAATCTGGTAAAAAAACGAAAGGAGAAAAGTCTGAATAGACACTCCTCCTTTTCGTATATGAAAACTTACTTTCCATTTTATCTATCTCAGTAAACTAAAGGTGTTTATTGATCTTCACCAACTGAAGCATCTAAAGTATTTGCATGATAAGGAGAATCAAGATTATCCGCAGGGCTTAAACTTTCGCCTAAAACTCTTGCTTGGAAGTTATCTTCAAAAACTACTACTTCAGATCCTGAATTTGAAGAATATACGACTATATTATCAATGTGGAAAACGCCATCGCTTACCTTTGATTTATCAGAGTATTTCCATTGGATATTAGCAGCACCATCTTTGACCGCTGCTAAATGATCGGCTACATCTCCAGCACCTCCGTTCGTCGTACTTACCGCATCAATGATTATCGTTTTACCATCTATAAATAAAGAGAATGTTGGAGCAGTGACACCATTCGCAGTCCAAGTTATTTCTATAGGCACCCAAACGTTAGGCATTCCCTCAGGGAAATTAGCATCAGCCGCCGCAATAACATCATCTGAAGCACCTTCACGGAACTCATGCTTTGCATTGTCCTTAAGTCTTACTTCGACAAGTGCTAAATCACCAGTTGTGGAAGAACCTGAAACGTTTATAAAGGCATCTTGAATATCCATACCTGGACCTTCAGCCACTCTGTACATAAAAGTCATCCTTCCTTTTTGAATAGAATCTAAAGCTAACCTAAGCTCACCATTATCATCGTCTCTAGAGTCAGTAATGACAGCATATCTGTTCTTAGGAGCGGTAACTTCAATAGTCTCTGATGCAGATGCTTTTACTCCATCGGCAGCAGTTACAGTCAATTTTACTTCGTAAGATCCTTCACCTGAAAAAGTATGCGAAGGGTTTGCATCCGTAGATGTACCATCTCCTCCAAAATCCCAAGAAGAAGTGTAAGTTTTATCAGTAATTCCATTTACTACTGAGTTATTTGTGAAATCATACACTAAAGAATTATCAGCATCAACTTGCCCCGAGAAACTCGCAACAACGTTTGAAGGATTAGCTGTAGGTTCTTCATCCTTATCACAAGAGATAAAGACAGTAAGTGACAAAAACAAGGACATCATTATAAAGACATTCTTGTTTACTTTAGTTAAAAATTTGTTCATTTTAGTTATTTGATTCATTTTACAAAATATTATTAGTTATTAAAGCTTTTTTTTATTGACTATTAAATGAGTACTTGAAGAGTTTGGTTAATTAATTTTTGTTAAAATTGGTTAACCAACAATTGGTCGACCAATTTTAATAATGAGCAAATTTATATATAAT
>JBBKVK010000017.1:0-13089 GCA_037968395.1 Saprospiraceae bacterium
TAATAAATAGATAAATATGAATTTGTTTATTCTTTTGCTAAATATCAAGTTTTTTTCTACTTTCTAACTAACGGAGTTTTGAATAAGACCATTTATGCTATTCAACAATAGAAACGTCAAGACATATCATTTAGTATGTTGCAAGTAATTTCAATAAAACAAGATGGAGAGATAATAATCGAATGGTTTGTTTTATATTTGAATAATAATTCTTCCAACTTAAATATACGTATAAAATGAGACTAAATATTGTTGCACTATTTTTAATTTCTATATTGATTATCTCATGCAAGACTAACCCAAAAACAGAAGGCTACATTATCAACAAATCACTTTCTGCTGATTCAGCAATGGTAGTTTCTGCACATCCATTGGCATCACAAATTGGATTAGATGTACTTAAAAAAGGAGGTAATGCAATAGATGCAGCAATTGCAGTCCAATTTGCCTTATCGGTTTGTTACCCAATTGCTGGAAATATTGGTGGTGGAGGTTTTATGGTATATAGAGAAGCTAATGGTCAACTCCATACTTTAGACTTTAGAGAAAAAGCACCAAAACTTGCATCTGAAAAGATGTACCAAGACGAAAATGGCGAAATCATTAATGGTTTAAGTACTAAGGGGCATCTAGCAGTAGGAGTCCCTGGGTCAGTTGATGGTATGTATGAAGCATATAAAAAATTTAGTAAACTAAAAAAATGGAGTGAGTTATTACAACCCTCAATAAAAATGGCAGAAGAAGGCTTTGCTATTACAGCCAATGAAGCTTCCAGTTTAAACTATTATCGTCAAGACTTTAAGGATGTAAATAATTGGGAGTCAGCATTTACTTCAAACAGTGACTGGAAAACTCATGACCTATTAATTCAAAAAGAATTAGCAACGGTACTTAAATCAATTCAAACAGATGGAAGGGATGGTTTTTATGATGGTCGAGTAGCTGAACTTTTAACCAAAGACATGAAAAAAAATAAAGGCCTTATTACAAAAGAAGACCTTAAATCATATCACTCTGTATGGAGAGATCCTATTACATTTAAATATAGAAATTATAAGATGATCTCTATGCCTCCTCCGTCTAGCGGTGGTATTGCTTTGGCACAACTATTTGAATCTATAGAACCATATAGAATGGATACCATGGAATTTCATTCCCCTGAGTCAGTACATTTAATGGTAGAAGCAGAAAGAAGAACATATGCAGATAGGGCATCACATCTTGGTGACTCAGACTTTGTAAATGTCCCCACTGATAAACTTATAGATTCTGCATATATAGTAAGTAGAATGGCTAATTTTGATCATACCAAAGCGTCTATTTCAGAAAACATCACTGCTGGCATACAAGAAAGTGAGCAAACGACCCATTTTTCAATCATAGATGCAGAAGGGAATGCAGTCTCTATTACAACAACTCTAAATACTGCTTATGGATCAAAAGTAGTCGTAAAGAATGGTGGTTTTTTCTTAAACAATGAAATGGACGACTTCTCTTCTAAACCAGGAACACCCAATCATTATGGATTAATTGGTGATGAAGCAAATAAAATAGAACCAAACAAGCGAATGTTAAGTTCAATGACTCCGACAATTATCGAAAAAGATGGAAAACTATTTATGGTAGTTGGTACGCCTGGTGGATCTACTATTATTACGAGTGTATTTCAAACAATCGTAAACGTGATAGATTTTAAAAAGTCAGTTTCTGATGCTGTAAATGCACAAAGATTTCACCATCAATGGCTGCCAGACACTATACAAATAGAAGAAGATTGTCTAGATAAATCTACGCTCCAAAGTCTCGAATCTATGGGCCATGCCTTTAGGTATAGAGGTTCTATTGGAAGAGTAGAAGCTATTGTTGTTTCAGATAAGCTTGAAGGAGCCGCTGATCCAAGAGGTGATGACTCTGCATCAGGATATTGAAGTCATTTATTAGCGGCTGTTTTATCAATTTGATGTAATACCTCCAATTCAGATTCATGCAAAATTTAATTTTTATCTAGATGCACTTTTGGTGGGATTTAAGTTTAATCGAAACAATTCTAAACCTGTCTTCCAAAGAAATATGTTTTACAAGAAGGTGTCTTACAAAGGGAATGCACATGGTGATTATAAATCACTTCATTAGTTATTTAAAATATTGAAACTTGTATGTTATATTTTTGTACTTTCGCCCCGCAATAGAATGATATAGTATGAATTGGATAGTAGCAATTTTATCTGGGATAATATGTGGCTTAGCTATATGGTTTTTAGGATTTATGGTTTTCAACAGCCTACATCCTTACCCCATTGATATTGATTTGTCAAGTAGAGAATCATTCCAACATTTTGTTTACACCTTGCCTGACAAAGCATTTATACTAAAAATCGTATTTAACTGCCTAGCTGTATTTGTATCTGGACTTGTAGCTTCTATAGTTAGTAAAAGAGGTAGATACCAATCAGGAGTCATTGCTGTTTTACCGTTTATAATTTATTATGTGGTTCACGATTTCACATACACTTACCCAACCTTTTTTGTAGTTTGTGATATATCTATTGCGATAATCATGGGTTTTATAGCCATAATGTATGGTGGAAGTAGGTCAATCTCAGATTAATTCATTTTTTTTATATTTCTAAATCAATAGAATTTAAATCAAATCAATTTATTTTAATGTATAAAAATTGACATCTTTACCCGCTTATATAAGACAATAAAGGCTAATATATCCCATGAGCACCTCTAAAGGGAATTCAAACCTATTTTTCCGCAATTTTGATAAAGTACAATGACAATTATTTGTTACATTTGTACATAAAACAATCAGAATATGAGTCAATTAAGTAAACAAATAGCCATTTTAACCATGGCAATGACATTGTTACTTTTCTATATTCCAACTTATGCTCAGGATAACACAGCTCCAGTTATTACAGTTCCTGCTCAAAATATATCGGTTTCTTGTAATTCTACCAATGTTATTGGTAACCTTACTAACTGGTATAATAATCATGCAGGAGCCATGGCTACTGACAATAGTGGGTCTGTAGGATTTATTGCTGAACCATCATTTGATGATGCAATACTTATTTTTAATGCCTCATCTGACACACTTTGTGGTAACACTAGAGGAGTAAGGGTTAATTTTATTGCAGTGGATGGTTCTGGTAATCAAAGCATACCAACTTCAGCTAGGTTTTCTACTTTCGACAATGTTAATCCAATCATTATTAATAAACCACCAGATATTACAGTTGCTTGTGGTCCTAATATTAGAGATTCCCTGATTAATTGGATTCAAAATCATGGTCATGCCAAGGCGAATGATATCTGTTCTGATTCTGTGTTTTGGACAAGTTTTGTATCAAATTTACCACCACTTGGTTCTTTGCCTATAGATATTGGACCCTATCCTAATCTACCAACAAACAGATGTGATTTATCCATAAATGTTACTTTTTTTGTAGAAGATGATTGTGGTAATAAAGCCGCGACTACAGGTACATTTAGGATTATAGATAATCAAGGCCCTGTCTTAGACAGTCTACCACAAGACATTACTATTTCATGTGATCAAATACCCGAGGTACCAACCATTAATGGCTTCGACGATTGTTATGGAGAAGTGTTTGTCAATTTTTCTGAAAACTCAAACCAAAACCCAGATTCTACTATTTGTGAACATTTCAATTACGACTTATTAAGAATCTGGACAGCACAAGATTTATGTGGGAATGTAACAACACATGTGCAAAACATTGCCGTAAGAGATTTGAGTGGACCAATATTAGTGGTGCAAAATCCACTAATCGTGGACTGCAACGATATTTTAATAAATAATCTATATAATAACATTGATACATTATTTGACGATTGTTCAGATAGCTTGTTTGTCACCTTCGTAGATAACGGCGTTATAAGTGGGTGTCAATTTTCATTATTACGGATATATACTGTAGAAGATATTTGTGGTAATAAAACCACTGAAGTTCAAACTTTATTAATTAGAGATACCATTCCTCCAACTATTACAGTTGAAGCAAAAGATTCTACTTTTTTGTGTGATGTGGATATGGATTACAATTTGGCATTTCAAGGTTGGTTGGATAATTTTGCTGGATCAAAATCTGAAGATGAATGTTCATCTATAGCCCGTTTTGCCGCTGTTCCTGGTTCTTATGACATAGAAAATAGTTCTTCATTCCCTGGACAAAATCCTGGCACTTTTGACACTACGGCATGTCCTTCACCACTAAAAGGATACATTCGTTATGAAATAGTCGATTTCCTACATATTGATGAATGCCAAAATGTGTCTGTTACATCAGCGATTTTTGGTGTAAAAGACAACAATAAGCCTATCATTACATCTTGTCCTTCTAACCGTACTTTTTCATTAGATCAAAACGAATGTGATATTGCTTTAAAAGAAATATTTCCTTCGGCTACTGATAATTGTACAGCAACATCTTCACCGATAAGAAAGAAAATTTCTAAATCAATTACTTCTTCTCAACCAGGTAACCCTGAAATAGTTGTAGATACTGTAGTTATGAAAATTGGACCATTTAACTCTAGTACTTTTGATCCATTATCTGCGCCAGAATTTAAGTTTGAAATGCAAAACCTAGATGCTGATGATGCCACAGAATATTTTACAATTTTTAATGAAGATGGTATAAATATTGGTCAAACCCCAATTATTACTCAACAATGCGGAGACACGATTTTTTATATAAACAACCAGTCTCTAGCAGATCTTAAACGATGGTTGAGTGACGGTTTCATTACATTTACTTTTGCTCCTAACATGCCCGCTTCTAGTGGAGTACTTGGTATCAATGCAGTTTGTAATGGTTCACGATTGATTGGTGAGGCAATAATTGAAATAAATCCGATAAACGTTTTATCTACATCGTATCGAGTTAATAATGGTTCTCCAATTTCTGGATCTATTGGTGATACTGTTAATTTGAATGTATCAGTTGGAATTAATACCATTGAATATATTTTTGTGGATTGTGCTGGCAACCAATCTACATGTATACAAAGTATTACTTTAAATGACTTGTTCCCACCAATACTTTCATGCGGGGATACACTGACTTACTTTACTTCGCTTGATTCTTGTGATTTAGATCTTAATATACCTTTAGATCTTACTATAGATGAGAACTGCAAACTATCTGAGGTGTATAATCAGGTATTGCCCTCTTCTGCTGAAGGTCAATTGATGATATTTAATTATGACTCCATCAATATGAGGCATCTTGCTACTAATCGTCTTTTCACTTTTGACAATGTTAAAAGAATGAAATATGGGAAAAATGTAGAATTGAGAATAGAAATAAACGGTGACATAAATGACACTGGAGAAACTTTTCAAATCCTAGGTGAAGGAGGATTAAACTTAGGACGTACAAGTGTTGTGCCAGGGACAGGATGTAAAACTACTGTGTTTTCAATATCAATCCCTAGAGCTGCATTTAATCAATGGGCTAATGACAATAAAATAACAATCATAGCAATTGCTCCAGTTGGGCTAATAGAAGGTGGTGGAATAAATCCTTGTGAAGTAATTAGTCCAAGTATGACAGTAGATGGCGTAAGTACTATAAAAGCTAATCTAATATACCATGACGCTGATATCACTTATAAGTTTAATAATGATACATCTACTTACCATGTCCCTATTGGTAGCGATTCAATACAAGTAAGCTTAACTCAAGGTATAAATAATATTACTTATACAGTTACAGACTTGGGTGGAAATAAAGCTACTTGTGGTAAAACTATAAATTTAATAGATAACCAAATACCAAAGGCTAAGTGTAAAGATGGTATTGTTGAAATTCACCCAAGTGGTTTAATTTCAGCCATAGTTGAACCTGATTCAATAAATAATGGGTCTTCTGACAATTGTGGTATCATGTCTTTTACTATAATAAGTGACACGTTAGGGTGCGGCGATGTTGGTAGTAACTCAATAGTTCAATTAATTGTAGAAGATGCTGCTAATAATAAAGATACATGTATCGCAAACGTTACTGTAAACAATTATACTGTTAAACCATCATTTACTGCAGGCATTTGTGCAGAAGATACCCTTAAATTATTTACAAATTTGCCTTCTGGACCTCCAGGAGCTAATTACACATTCCAATGGTATCGAAATGATACTATATTTTCAACAGAAGAAAACCCAGCTTTGTCTAATGCAAATAATACTTTAAGCGGATTATATAAAGTAATTGTCACAGGTTTTGGTGGATGCGTAAGTGAAGGGATAATTGATGTAAATATTGTACCCTTAACAAAGCCAAATATTACTTCGGATAAAATAAGTATCTGTAACGGTGATGCCATTGTTTTAAGTGCTAGTATTTTCAGTGGTACAGTTGTTTATAGTTGGTACTCTGGATCTAGTCCAAATGGTACTCTTTTGGGTACATCAGCTAGCGGTAAATTTGCAGTTACTCCTAGTCAAGGTATGAGTACATATTATGTAGTAGCTAATAATACAGATTGTGAAACACCCCCTTCTGATTCTATCTTCATTGAAATAAATACAAAGCCTATTCCGTCTGTCGACACCTCATTTATTACAGCTTGTGAAGGTGAATTGATAAATTTAGCAGCTACTAATAGCAATCCAGATTACACTTATGATTGGACAGGCCCTAATAATTATAAATCATCACTTAAAACGCCTACACCATTTTCATCACAATCTAGTTCTCAAGGTGATTACAAATTAGTTGTCAGTATAGGTAGTTGTAATAGTGACACAGCCATTGTATCTATTACATCATTGGTAAAGCCAAATACCCCAAACATTAGCGGTGAATTAATTTATTGTAAGGGAAGTACTTTTTCATTAGCTGTAAATAATGTAACAAATGGCACCACTTATATGTGGTATAAAAATGGGCTCCTTTTTAGAACAACTCAAGACAATAATCTAGATGTGCCAAATGCACAAACTGACCTTACTGGTGATTGGACGGTAGTTGTGGTTAGAGATGGATGTATGTCACTTGCCTCACAAGTATTGTCAATTACTGTTGATGATTTGATAAATGTGGGTGCTGACAATTCTGGTCCAGTGTGTTTTGGTGATTCTGTAGTATTGAATTCTACTTTCGTTCCTAATGCTACGTATCAATGGAGTGGGCCTAACAACTTTTTGGCAATAGGGCAATCGGTCAAAGCTCCTTCTATAGGGGGTGATTATTCTGTGACTATTACTACTCCTACTAATTGCAGCAATACCGCCAGTACAGAAGTCGAAGTTAACATTCCTCCTTCTATTACAGCATTAAGTACAGACAATCCAGGTTGTATAAATCAAAATTCTATATTAAATTTTTCACCGACCATATTCCCTTTAGGGCAATACACATATCAATGGACAGGACCTAATGGCTACACCAACAATACACAAAACCCTACTATTACCAACTTGAGTTTTTCAGATACAGGCAGATATACACTGGTAGTATTTTCAGATGATTGTCCATCTAATCCAAAATCAATTAACATTAGTTTTGGAATCTCTCCACAGACACCTTTAATTAGTGGTCCTTTGGAGCTCTGCCAGGGCGACGCTCTTCAATTAATCACAGCACAAAACGCCGCTACTTATCAATGGATTACTCCTACTGGCGTTTTCCCAATAGCAAGTAATAACTATAACATTGCAAGTGTATCTAATTCAAATACTGGAGATTATAAACTTGTATTATTTAATGGCATTTGTGCTTCAGATACATCGAATACAATTTCTCTTGATGTAAAACCTATTCCAATAGCTCCAATCATTTCCGGTGATAATGATATCTGTTATAACTCTAAGTTTGAATTATTTACAAATATCGTAGGTGCTGAGACCTATACATGGACATTGCCTAATAATACCACAGAGTCAAATGACTCAATTATCATATTAAATGCAAATTCTAATAATGAAGGAACATATCAATTAAATTACACTCAAGATGGATGTCTTTCATTCACATCCGATATGTTTTTCTTGAATGTCAGAGATAGTATACCAACTCCTTCATTTCTAGATAAAACGTTAAGTGTATGTACTGATCTTACAGAAGCAATAGAGATTTGTCTTGATCCAAATTTGCTATCAGCAGGCACCACTTACAATTTGATTAATTTAGCAAATGGCGCTACTATCTCGACCACGACAGGATTATGTTTTACGATTACTGATCCAACTTTATTGGCAACTGGTAGTAACGAACTAGTAGTAGTTGGTGAAAAAGATGGGTGTAAATCAAAAGTTTCAAAATCAGTTATTGTAATATTCCAATCACCTCCATCTTTAATCGCAATGGCTACAGATAATTTAATAATAGCCTGTGAAAGTGAAGATTTTATTAGCCTCACGGCTAATAATGGACCTCCAGAAGTTGATATCGAATGGACTGCCTTAACTCCAGGAATTGTTATTGGAAACCCTAATAGCAAATCTACACTAGCTAATGGATTCCTTACAGGAGAAAACTTAATAAAACTTTCTTATAGTAAAGCTGGATGTAATAATTTTTCAAGCGATACTGTTAGAATCTTTTTAGAACCAGCGCCAACTATTAATAATGATGAAAAAACGATTCTTTTCAATACCAGCTCTGTGATAGATATATTTTCTAATGATATTATACCAATTAACAGTAGTATCACAATCGATGATATTAATTTAGGCACATTGACGCAAAACGGTAACACTTATACATTTACTCCTGATATTGGCACAGTTGGTACAACCACATTCACTTATGAAGTATGTGTGGATGGTTGCCCTGATTTATGTCAGACAGGCATCGTTACATTAAACATTGGATTAAATACAGAGTGTATACTTCCATCAATTATAACTCCAAACAATGATGGAATAAATGACAATTTAATAATCCCTTGTTTATCAACAAACAAATTTAACACCAATAGAATATTCGTATTTAATGAATGGGGTGATGAAGTATTTTATGCAAAACCTTATGAAAACAATTGGGATGGCTCATATGGTGGTGATCCACTTCCAGTGGGTACTTATTTTATTGTTTTTGAACCAGGGAATGGGGCAAGCCCAATTAGAGGATTTTTAACATTACAGAGATGATACAAAGAATAATTATATTACTCTTATGCTGTTCAGCTACCATAATATATGGTCAACAAGAGCAAATGTTTACACAGTATATGTTTAACAAAATGGCCCTTAATCCTGGCTTCGCCGGAAATGAAGACTATACCGGTCTAACCATGCAATTACGAGACCAATGGAACGGATTCCCTGGTGCACCAGAAGCACAATTACTAAGTGTAAACTTACCTAGGTTTGGAGAAAAAGTTGGAGTGGGTTTTAATTTACGTAGAAGGTCTATAGGGATCCACAAAGAGGTTTCTTTTTCAGGCATTTATGCTTATAAGTTCATTCTGTCAAGTGGAACACTAAGTATGGGTTTAGAAGCTTCAGGAAGAAATAGATCATCGGATTTTACAGACCCAAGATTAGTAGCTACTCAAGGTATCGAATTAGACCCCTCCATTCCCAATACCAAGATAAGTAAGACTTATGCAAATTTAGGTTTTGGAATATATTTTAATAATAACAACTACTTTTTAGGTGCATCAGTACCTAGGCTTGCCAAGACTGATATTGACTTTGATAACAATACTGTGATTTCGACAGAAGTTAGACATTTATTTATTATGGGTGGTGCAACTTTTAGAGTACATGATAAATTAAGATTAACACTGCAGTCGTTAATGAAACTTGCAGAGCAGGCACCTTTTGACACAGACATAACAACTAGTCTAACACTAGATGAAAAATATACTGCAGGAATTGGATACCGTTTAGGTGGTGGCCGTGGTGATGTTGGTGAATCTGTTGCATTAATCCTAAGTTTCAACCTTACTGATAATTTTATGGTTGGCTTTTCCCAAGATTTCACCCTTTCCAAAATCAGATCCTACGACAATGGCAGCTTTGAATTGGTGGCATCGTATGCATTTGGCAAGAAAAGGCAAAAAGTCGTATTACTTAATCCAAGATATTTTTAGTCAATGTTTGAGAGAAATAAATTTATATTATCCTTTTTATTATTCTTTTTATGTAGTCTTCAATTAGAGGCACAATATGAAGTATCAGCTGTCTCCTTTGGCAAAATAAGCGTTAATAATGAAACTGAAGTTAATACTGAAAACTTAGAATTTTCACCGTTCTTTCTTAGAGATTTGATTGGTTTTGTTTACTCTAATCCTAAATCAAAAAAAGATAACAACATTAGTGAATATTATTTTGACCTAGCTTTTTCTGCTCATGGAATGAATGAAAATTTAATAAAAAGGGCATCTTTTGGTCAAAATATAAATTCTGAATTTCATGAAGGACCAGCATGTTTTGATGATAAAAAAGGAGTATTATATTTTACTAGAACATACTATGATATTAAAAAAGGTACATCTCGCGATACTATAGTAAGGAAAATTTACCAGGCTACTGAGAGATCAGATTACAGTGATGCAAAACCTATCGCTCTAAGCAATGATAGATATTCAATCTGTCACCCAACTTTGAGTAGTTCCGGAAAAAAAATGATCTTTTCCTCAAATATGAATAGTACAGATGGTAATATGGACCTGTACAGTTCTACCATGAAAGAAGATTGGAATTCTCCTATTAATTTGTCAATTTTAAATTCTGAATCAAATGATGTATTTCCCTTTTTAATGAAAGACTCAATTATATTCTTTGCATCCGATAGACCAGGAGGCAAAGGAGGTTTAGATATATATTATAGTACGTACAAGGATAGTTCTTGGGACAATCCTCTACCGCTTCCGTATCCTTTTAATACAGAATATGACGACTTTGGGATCATCATTGACAAAAATGGAAAATTTGGATATTTCACTTCATCTAGACCAGGTGGCAAAGGCAAAGATGACTTGTACAGTTTCTCCACAAAAGATAAACTTTGGGAGCGAAAAATAAATATCCCTTCAAAAGATGTATCGTTTGTTGTGCTTGACAAATTGACACTCCAGCCGATTAGTGGGGTAAAAGTATTGATCTCAGACATCTCTCTCAAAAATGATAAGTATAATTTAGAAGATTTTGATGTAGATGTTTTAGCTGGAGAAAAAGCCGGAGAACTACTTATGAAACTTTCTCCAAAAAGTAACTCGCTTGTAGATTCTTTGATTTCTAATAAAGAAGGTATAGTTAGCAGAAACTTAAAAATTGATAAACGATATATTGTAAGAACATATTCAGAAAAGTATGAAAATGAATATACGGTATATGATCCAATGAAAGACGACAATACTGTAAATATCATTTTAAACCCAATACCACCAAAATTAGTGGCTCCTCCTGTCGTAAAAAAACAAGAAATCTATATTCCTATTAAAAAAAATGAAGTAGTTGTATTTAATAACATTTACTATGAACTCAATAGTGCCAGAATCCTGCAAGGAGCTGCACTAGAGCTCGATGCATTAGCTAAAATAATGAATCAAAGAATCACAATGACTGTAGAACTTAGCGCTCATACAGATAGTCGAGGAAAATCAGAGTATAATCAAACGCTCTCTATCCAAAGAGCGACTTCAGCAAAACAATATCTTGTTGACAAGGGGATTTCTGAATTGAGAGTTAAGGCTATAGGATATGGTGAATCAAGAATTAGAAACCATTGTACAGACGGTAAAACATGTACTGATGAAGAGCATAAATACAATCGAAGAACCGAAGTTAGAGTATTAACTGAATAATACTGCATACCCCTACTGACTTTTAGTAATAGAATAAAAAATAATTTTCTAAAATTGTATATCTTCGCTTAACAAAAAAACATAAATCATGCAAAATATCGTATTATCAAAAGGGGCAATATTAGGGGTTATAGTTGTCATATTTACATTTTTACTTTACTTTATTAATCCAGAACTATTATCTAAATGGTGGATTACATCAATTCCTTTGCTTATATACATATACTTTATGGTAGATGCAGTAAGAGCCTTTAAAGCCCAAAATGAGGGTTATGCTACCTTTGGGCAAGCCTTATTGTCTTCCTGGTTGACAGCAATAGTTGGTGGCACAATAGGTATGATATTTACTTACTTACTATATAATTTTATAGATCCTTCTTTAATAGAAATGATGCAACAAAAATCTATCGAAATGGTAGAAGGCTTCGCTGGAAACATGAGTGAAGAGGATTATGATAAGATGATTGAAAATATGGAATCTCAAAACCAATTTGGTCTTAGCGGTCAGATTATTGGTTGGTTGACAGCAAGTTTTGTTGGTTTAATAATTTCTTTAATTATTGCAGCCATCACTAAAAATGAAAATAACGAGTTTGCATAAAATTAATTTTCCAAATACATATTATTTATTTTCTTCATAGATGTGACTTTTGTCATACAAATAAGTCTAATCTTATACCCTCTTAAAAGTAAGATTTTCAAATGATCAATCTGCTTAATGCACTTATTACCGGAGGCATCTCGTCCAACATTTCAGATGTAGAGGCTGTTGAAAAATATGTTAACACACAAAATGTGTCCTATTTTTCATTATTGTATGAGAGATATTCTAGTAAGGTATATGCTAAATGTATATCCATATTAAAAAGTGAAACTTTAGCAGAAGATGCTATGCAAGAAATCTTTATGAAGGTAATGATAAACATTTCTAAGTTTAAACATTCTTCTAAATTTTCGACTTGGCTTTATAGTATAACATACAATTATTGTATTGATATGACTAGAAAAAGTAAAAAGAGTCTTGAAAAAGAAGTAGAAGATATTTCAATATATAGTGATCATTTAACAGATGAAGACTCTGATAATGAAATTTTAGAAATAGAAGTAAGTCGATTGAAAGAAATTTTAGATGAGATGAAAGAAGCTGATAGAGCTACTTTATTAATGAAATACCAAGATGAGTTATCTATTATTGAGATGTGTGAGATCTTTCAAAAATCAGAGAGTGCAATAAAAATGCAAATAAAGCGGGCTAAAGAAAAATTTATAAGAATTCATAAACTAAAGTACGCTTAAAAA
>JBBKVK010000018.1:0-3652 GCA_037968395.1 Saprospiraceae bacterium
CAATATAGCTACGCTATCTTTTAATTCGGCTAATTTGGTAGGCTTTGGTAAAATCGCTTCTTGAATCTTTTTTGCGTAGTTAATACTATCTGTAATATTTTTATTAACCACTTCAACTACTTTCTTCTGTTCAGCTAATTCAGAATTAACACTTTCAACTTTTTCTTTTTCCTCACGTAATTCTTTTGTTCGTTCTTCAACTTTGGTTGTTAAAATAATTTGGGTTTTTTTAAGGTTTCTTGTTCTAACAACTAAAATGGTATAACCCAACAACAATATTGTTAAAACTACAGTAATTAATTAAATTATTATTCTATGATAACTTAAAATCAAGGCCTATTAATCCTTGAGTATATGTAAACTTTAGATCTAATTGTAATTTATTTTAATGAAAGAAAATACTTCTTCTTTGTATTAAATACAGATTCGATAATAGTAAATCAATTTTACTCAGGTCATAAATAGAGATTAGAGGACTACTTACCATTTATATTTATTTTAATCAAAAATTATTTCCATATATCAAAAATAAATATACTTTTGCACCGCTTTTAGAAAATTCTATTAAGCCGATGTAGCTCAGTTGGCCAGAGCAGCTGATTTGTAATCAGCGGGTCGGGGGTTCGAATCCCTCCATCGGCTCATCTTTATCTGAAGAATATAAGCATTAATATAATCCAGAAATAACCAATAAAGACTTATAATCAACTCAACTTTTTGGCTTATCAACAAAGTGCTCAATTCCTTTAAAAACAAAGTACACGACACTAAAGAGTAACAATAATACTCCCTCAAGACATAAGATATATGTGGGCCATTCAGGTAATAGATTATATAAAGTCTTGCCATCAGGCTTACCATTTAAGAAAAAATAGTTAGACCCTAGCCAAATGTTGATAGGGTATACAAATAAAGCGGCAACATTCATGGCTAAGCAGGACTTTAATACGTCGGTAAATTTTAACCTCCAACCATAGACTACAAATCCATAAATAGATAAGATAACACAGCCTCCATGCACCAACCAATATCTTATTGATTCATAATGAGGTAATACATCTTTGATGGTCCCGGTAAATAGAGCTTGCGACGTGCCAGCCATCATCCAAAAGAAGAAAATCGCCCACACATTTCGTTTTTCGGTATAATAAATATACATCAATACAAAAGGCATCGAACTACATAGGTGAAAGGGAAGGTCAGTGGTCTGATCATAATTACCCAAATACATTCTAACAAACATTTTGAACAATTGAGTAAATGCCATTGCTCCTGCCAAGATAATGGCATAGTTTCGTTTCTGTTTTTTCTCCCATCGATACTTGCCGCTATAGATGAAATACACACCAAATATGAGAATACCTAATAATATCAGATAATGCTCTGATCCAAACGGTACAAAATTAGTGGTGTCAACCAAGAAAGATTTGAACATATTGCAAGCTTTAACGCCCCAATATAGTAAAAAGAATTCTATCTAGTAAAATGCGATAATGCCTAAATGATTAAAATACATAAAACTGATAAAGAGCTTTCACAATCTAAACAGTTACTCGATCTCTTTCTTAAATATAGCAATAAAATCTTCTACAGACATGTTACCTAGATCTCCGTCTTCTTGTCCTTGTCTTCTCACAGATATATTTCCTGCTTCTGCTTCTTTGTCACCTATAATAAACATATAAGGCACTTTCTTTAATTCCGTGTCTCTAATTTTTCTTCCAATAGATTCGCTTCTTTCATCAATATAACCAGTTGCTCCAGCAAGGTTTAGTTTAGCCTGTATTTCTTGACAATAAGGTATTAATCTGTCGGATACTGGTAATAATGCATACTGATCAGGTGCTAACCAAAGAGGGAATTTACCAGCGGTATGCTCTATCAAGATCGAAATAAATCGCTCCATACTACCAAAAGGAGCTCTGTGGATCATGATTGGTCTATGTGGCTGATTGTCAGAGCCAATATATTCTAGTTTGAATCTTTCAGGTAAGTTATAGTCTACTTGGATCGTTCCTAACTGCCAAGATCTGCCCAAAGCATCTTTAATCATGAAGTCTAATTTAGGACCGTAAAATGCTGCTTCTCCATAAACTGTTACCGTCTCTAAATCGGACTCTCCTGTAGCTTCAATAATAGCATTCTCTGCGGCTTCCCAATTTTCATCACTACCAATGTATTTCTCAGGTGTATTCGGGTCTCTTAATGATATCTGAGCTGTAAAATTTTCAAAGCCCATTTTCTTAATTACCTTAGTTGTAAGCTCCAATACGTCTAGAAATTCGCCTTTTACCTGATCAGGTGTACAAAAAATGTGGGCATCATCCTGAGTAAAACCTCTAACTCTAGATAATCCATGCAATTCACCTGATTGCTCGTATCTATAGACGGTACCAAATTCCCCTAACCTTAATGGCAGCTCTCTGTATGATCTTGGTTTGTGACCATATATTTCACAATGGTGAGGGCAGTTCATCGGTTTTAATAAGAACTCTTCACCTTCTCTAGGAGTTTTGATGGGTTGGAAGCTATCTGCTCCGTATTTAGCGTAATGTCCTGATGTTTCATACAGGCTTTTATGTCCTATATGTGGCGTAATTACCATCTGATATCCTGACTTTTCTTGTTCACCTTTAAGGTAGTTTTGTAATCGCTCTCTTAGTTGTGTTCCTTTTGGTAACCACATTGGTAAGCCAGAGCCTACTTTTTCAGAAAACATAAATAGTTCTAATTCAGCTCCTAACTTTCTATGGTCTCTTTTCTTAGCTTCCTCAAGCATTTCAAGGTATTCTGTAAGCTCTTTCTGTTTAGGGAATGTAATTCCATAAACCCTAGTCATCATTTTCCTACTTTCATCACCTCTCCAATATGCACCTGCGATACTCAATAGTTTTATAGCTTTTATAGGTGCTGTATTTGGTATATGTGGGCCTCTACAAAGATCTGTAAATTCTCCTTGTTGGTAGAATGTGATGGTACCATCATCAAGTCCGTCTAGCAATTCTAGTTTATATTCATCACCTTTTTCAGTAAAGTATCTGATGGCATCTGCTTTGCTTACTGATGTTCGGATATAATCGTTTTTTTGCCGAGACAACTCGGTCATTTCTTTTTCTATTTTTGGTAAATCATCTGGTGATAATGAAGTGTCACCTAAGTCTATATCATAGTAAAACCCATTGTCGATTGATGGACCTATACCAAATTTAGCATCTGGGTATAAATTTTGAACCGCTTCTGCAAATAAATGAGCTGATGAGTGCCAAAACGTAGCTTTGCCATCAGTGTCATTCCAAGTATGCAATTTCACAAGTGAATCTTTTTGTATAGCTCTGTTTGCATCCCATACTTCACCATTGACTGTGGCGCTTAGCACATTTCTAGCCAAACCTTCACTTATAGATGTCGCAATACCCATTGCACTCACTCCACTTTCATATTGTCTTACTGACCCATCAGGCAACGTAATGTTAATCATATTGTTTATTTCTTTTGATTGTAGTTTGCAAAAATAGAGTTATTGAAAAGAATATCAATAATTGTAGACGTATTAATTATTATGAAAAGCTTTTTCGTTTAAAATGAGCTTATATATTTATGATTTTAAATGTATTATTGTTTCACATAAATCGATTATGTCGCTATTTTGTTA